>NZ_JBEOVM010000121.1:0-18600 GCF_040295505.1 Streptomyces sp. NPDC002790
GTTTCAAGCCCCTGCGGCGATTGATCCCATTAAAGCCCCGCCGGCGATTGAGGCGCGGGGTCCGGGGCAGAGCCCCGCGACCGCAACACCGTCCGAGCCCCGCTATACGGGCGGCCAGGGGATGGCCGGCCAGTCCCCACCCGGCTCCCGATGCCGCCCGGCCTTGAGCAGCCCCGCAACCCGCTCCCGCACCGCCTCCAGCTCCACCCCGGTGATCAGCTCACCGAGCCGCACCGCAAGCGACTCACCGGCCCCCAGGGCCACCCGCAACGCCTCCAGCGCACCAGCCGCCTCCCCGGTCAACGGCTCCCCCGCCCACCCCCACAACAACGTACGCAGCTTGTCCTCGGCGTTGAACGTCACACCGTGATCGATACCGAACAGGCGCCCCTCGGCATCGACGAGCAGGTGCCCGCCCTTACGGTCACCGTTGTTGATCACGGCATCGAGCACCGACAGCCGCCGCAGACGGGCATCGTCCGCATGCACCAGCAGCGCCGTACGCCCCTCCCCGACCTCGGCGAAGCCAATGGCCTTCCAGCCCTCCTCCGGCTCCTCACGGTCCACGAGGGCGAGCAGCTCGCCGCCGCCCCCGGGCTCCTCCGGAGTGTCGATCCACAGCTGGACCATGCCCTCGCCGTACGGCCCCTCCCGCAGCACCGTCGGCGGCACGAGCCCCCACCCGAGCGCCTCGGACACCTCGTACGCGGCGACCTCGCGCCGCGCCAGGTTCCCATCCGGGAAATCCCACAGCGGACGCTCGCCGCGTACCGGCTTGTAGACGCAACGGGCCTCGCGGCCCTCGTGGGTGACGGTGCACACCAACACCGCGTTCGACGCCTCGCGGATCTGTCCTTCCACATGGAGCTCACCAAGGGCGAGCAGGTCCCGGTCGCCGCTCACGCGTCGCGCCGGTATCCGTTCTGGCGCGGACATACGTGTCCCTCCGGGTCGAGCGGCAGGCTGCACAGCGGGCACGGCGGACGGCCCGCGTTCACGACGTCAAGGGCCCGCTTGGCGAAGGCGCGGGCCTGGTTCCCTGTGAGGCGGACGCGGAGCATCGGCGGGCCGTTCTCCTCGTCCTGGAGCAGCTTCTCCTCGGCCTCCGCCAGGTCGTCCTCGGACTCGGCGTCCAGCTCGACGAGGGCCTGCGCCTCGACGATCATGCGCTGTTCGTCGCCGTCCCACGCGAGTGCCATGGTGCCGACGCGGAACTCCTCCTCCACGGGCGCCTCCAGCGGCGCGGTGTCGGAGATCTCGCCCGGCGGCACGGCGGGCACGGGGGCGCTGCCCCCGGTGCGCCGCACGACCTCGTCGAGCAGTTCGTCCATGCGCTCGGCGAGCGCGGCCACCTGGGTCTTCTCCAGAGCCACGCTGGTGACCCGGGCTCCTGCCACGGCCTGCAAAAAGAAGGTGCGGCGCCCGGGGAGCCCGACCGTACCGGCCACAAACCGCTCCGGGGGGTCGTAGAGGAACACCTGACGGGACACGTCCGCTCTCCATGGGATCGGGATCGACTGGCTTGAACCGGTCATGGCCGACCGGGCCGACTGTGCTTACGGCTGCTTCACCCTACTGCGGGCGACGATCACGGTGCGCCCGCGCCGCCCCCGACCGGTGCATCGGGCTCCTGCGGCGTCTCACGCGGCGCCAGGGACGCGAAGTCACCGGTGTCCCCGAGGCGTACGAGAAAGGGGCGCAGCCGTGTGTAACGGATCGCTGTGATGGAACACGGCTCTACAGAGATGCGCTGAAAGAGGTCCAGATGCAGCCCGATGGCGTCCGCGACAAGGGACTTGATGATGTCGCCGTGCGAACACATCACATAGGCGGCGTCCTCGCCGTGCTCGCGCTCCACGCGCGCGTTCCACTCACGTACCGCCTCGGCGGCCCGGTGCTGCATCTGCCGCATCGACTCCCCTCCGGGGAACGCGGCGGCCGTCGGGTGCTGCTGCACGACCTGCATCAGCGGTTCGTCGGTCAGCTCGGCGAGCTTGCGGCCGGACCAGTCCCCGTAGTCGCACTCGCCGATGCGGTCGTCGGTGTGCAGGGTGAGCTCCGGGCGCGCGGCGAGCAGCGGCGCGACGGTCTCCCGGCAGCGCTGCAGCGGGCTGGCGACGATCTCGGCGAGCGGCAGGTCGGCCAGCCGCTCGGGCAGCCGCGCGGCCTGCGCGGCGCCGCGCTCGTCGAGCGCCACACCGGGGGTCCACCCGGCGAGCACTCCCGCGGTATTGGCGGTGGACCGTCCGTGCCGGACAAGGATCAGCGTGGGCATGTGCCCCACCCTAGGCATACGACGACGTGCGGCAGTGGCCGGTCCTGGGAAGAATTCGCCTCGTGATCGTCGACTGTGCCATCTACCGCGAAGGACGCCGCATCGAGCGGCCCGCCGACTTCTCCGACGCCCTCGACGAGGCGCGGGCGGCAGGGGACGCGTTCGTGTGGATCGGGTTGCACGAGGCGAGCGAGGACGAGTTCGACCGGGTGGCCCAGGAGTTCGGGCTGCATCCGCTGGCCGTGGAGGACGCCATGAAGGCGCACCAGCGGCCCAAGCTGGAGATCTACGACGACTCGCTGTTCGTGGTCCTCAAGCCGGTCGTGTACGAGCCGCAGAGCGACAAGGTGTCCACGGGCGAGCTGATGCTGTTCCTGGGCGACTCGTTCGTGGTGACCGTCCGGCACGGCGAGGGCGCGCCCCTGAAGGCCGTACGGCAGCGTCTGGAGGCCGAGCCGGAGTTCCTGAAGCAGGGGCCGACGGCGGTCCTGTACTCGGTCGCGGACGCCACGGTGGACCACTACCTGGAGGTCGCGGCCGAGTTGCAGACCGACCTGGAGGAGCTGGAGACGGAGGTCTTCTCCCCGGACGGCGGCGGCACCCGAGACACCGCGTCGCGGATCTACACGTTCAAGCGCCAGATCCTCGAATTCCGGCGCGCGACCGGTCCGTTGACGATGCCGCTGGCCCGGCTCGCCGGGGTCGGCCCGTGGGGGCTCGCCGCCGTGCCGTTCGTGCACGAGGAGGCGCGGCCGTTCTTCCGAGACGTGAACGACCACCTGACGCGGGTCAACGAGTCCGTGGACGGCCTGGACCGCCTCGTCTCGGACATCCTGTCCGCGCACCTGGCGCAGATGAGCGTGCGGCAGAACGACGACATGCGGAAGATCTCGGCGTGGGCGGCGATGGCCGCGGTGCCCACGATGATCGCGGGCATCTACGGCATGAACTTCGACCACATGCCGGAACTCCACTGGATCTGGGCGTACCCGGCAGTGATCGTCCTGATGGCCCTCCTGGAACTACTCCTGTTCCGCACATTCAAACGCCGCGGCTGGCTGTGACCACCCTTCAGGCGAACTCGGCCGCCGCCCCACCAAGCGCATCCCGCCGCTCCGGCATACGCAACGACACCATCCGCCGCCAGCCCCCCAGCCGCTCGTACACGTACACGGCACGGATCCCCGCGGCAAGCGCGACCGCCTTCGGCTTCGACCAGCCCAGAACACGCCCCATGTGATCCATGACGGCGAGGCTGACATCCCGGTAGACCGCGATCTCCGCGAGAGCGCACTCCCGCAGAACCCGCTGAATAGTGCGGCCATGACCCGCGTACGCGAATCGCAGCAACTCCTCGTGGCAGTACGCGAGATGGTTGTCCTCGTCGTTGGAGATCATCTTGACCGCGCGGCCGAGGTCGGGGTCGTCGCCGAAGTGCTTGCGGAGCATCACCATCTGCTCGGAGGCCCGCTGCTCGGTGACACGGCTGTGCGCCAAGTACGTGACGATGTCCCGCACGCGGAGCCGCTCGTCGCGCCGCAGCCGATCGTGCGCGAGCCCGATCCCCTGCTTCTCCAGAAGCATCGTGTAGTCGGCATCGGCGGGGACGGGGACCGGCTCCAGGCCGCGCTTCCTCATGAGGGCGTGGAAAATCCGCCCGTGCTTGTCCTCGTCCGCACCGTGCCGCGCGATCCTGGGCGCGAGGCCGCGCTCGCTCTCGGGCACCAGCGCGGCGATCCGCCCGTTCTCCCAGCCGCCCTGGGATTCGCCGCCTGCCGCGATGGAGCAGAACAGCCGGAACGACTCGTCGTTGTCGACGATCTCCTGGAACAGACTCTTGGCCGACAGCATCCGCAACCTCCACCTCGCCGCGCCGGACTCCGCAGTACTGCAAAGTCCGAGTCAAATGCGGGACATGAGGCAGGGCAACAGCTATGCGGGTCAACTCGTCCGAAAGGAGGACACGAGGCGGGGGACGGGCCGTAACCAGGCCCCTCGTGGCGCGTTGTGCAAGGCGTCGGCCGTGGCGGGGAAGACCCCCGAGCCCCCACCACGGCCGCAGAAGAACTGCTTCCCGAGCGCTTACGCCAGCCCGGCGAGCTCCATCGCCTCGGTGCCCGCGCGCAGCGAGGCGAGGCGGTCGTCGAGCGTGAGCCCGGCCGGGTTGACGGTCAGCGTGGTGACACCGGCCTCGGAGTAGGCCCGCATCCGGTCGGCGATCCGCTCCACGGAACCGAGCATCGTGGTGGAGTCGATGAGCTGCTGCGGGATCGCCGCGGCCGCGCCCTCCTTGTCGCCGGCCAGGTACTTCTCCTGGATCTCGGCGGCCTCCTTCTCGTAGCCCATGCGCTGCGCGAGCTGGTTGTAGAAGTTCTGCTTGCTGCTTCCCATGCCGCCCACGTAGAGGGCGGTGTACGGCCGGAACATGTCGGCGAGCGCACTCACGGAAGCCTCGTCGGACCCGCCGAGCGCCAGCGGGACCGTCGGGCAGACGTCGAAGCCCTCCATGGTCAGTCCGGCCTTCTCGCGGCCCGCACGGATGTGCCGGAGCGTGGTCTCCTCCAGGTGCTCGGCCGCCGGGAAGATCAACAGGGCGCCGTCGGCGATCTCTCCGGTCTGCTCCAGGTTCTTCGGGCCGATCGCGGCGATGTAGAGCGGGATCCGCTCGCGCTCCGGGTGCACGATCAGCTTCAGCGGCTTGCCGGGGCCGTCTGGCAGCGGGAGCGTCCAGTGCGCGCCGTCGTGGCTGACCCGCTGCCGGCTCATCGCCTTGCGGACGATCTCGACGTACTCGCGGGTGCGCGCCAGCGGCTTGTCGAACTTGACGCCGTACCAGCCCTCGGAGACCTGCGGCCCCGAGACACCGAGGCCCAGCCGGAAGCGGCCCCCGGACAACGAGTCGAGGGTCGCGGCCGTCATCGCCGTCATCGTGGGCTGACGGGCCGGGATCTGGAAGATGGCCGAGCCGACGTCGATCCGCTCCGTCTGCGCGGCGACGTACGCGAGGACCGTGGCGGCGTCGGAACCGTAGGCCTCCGCGGCCCAGCACACCGCGTAGCCCAGTCTGTCGGCCTCCTTCGCGATAGCCAGGTTGTCCGCGTCCATGCCCGCGCCCCAGTAGCCGAGGTTGATGCCGAGCTTCATTGACCACATCCCCTTAACGCCTTGCCGGATCCAGTGAATTACCCATGGGTAGGGCACCTCGCTCGGCACCCTAACCCGGCGGTCCCGACGACAGATATCCACAGGGGCCCCGTTCCTGACCTTCGGCCAGTAACCTCAGCGCCCATGGAGCAGAGGCATCTCGGCCGCACCGGCCTGCGCGTGTCCCGGATCGGGCTCGGCACCCTCCTGTGGGGCAGGGACACCGACGAGCACGACGCGGCGGACCTGTTGAAGGCCTTCTGGGAAGCGGGCGGCACGCTCGTCGACACGGCCGACGTGTACGGGGACGGGGAGTCGGAGTATCTGCTCGGGCGGCTCATCGAGGGCCTGGTCCCCCGCCGTGACCTCGTCATCGCCACCAAGGCGGGCAGCGTGCCCGACCCGGACCGCCGCTTCGACGGCTCGCGCGGCCATCTGCTCTCGGCCCTGGACGCCTCGCTCGCCCGGCTCGGCACGGATTACGTCGACCTGTGGCAGGTGCACGCGTGGGACCCGGCGACCCCGCTCGACGAGACGCTCCAGGCCCTCGACATCGCGGTCAGCAGCGGGCGTGCGCGCTACGCGGGCGTCTCGAACTTCTGCGGCTGGCAGTTGGCCAAGGCCGGTACGTGGCAGCTCTCCGCGCCCGGCTCGCGCACGCGTCTCGCCAGTACGCAGATGGAGTACTCGCTGCTGCAGCGGGGCGTGGAGCGCGAGGTGCTGCCGGCGGCGCTCGACCTCGGCATCGGGCTGCTGCCCTCGTCCCCGCTGGGCCGCGGGGTGCTGACCGGCAAGTACCGCTCCGGCACGCCCACGGACTCGCGGGGCGGCTCGGACCACATGGCGCCGTTCGTCGAGCCGTATCTCGACGAGGCGGCCGGGCACATCGTGGACGCGGTGGCCACGGCGGCGGACGGGCTCGCCGTGACGCCGCTCCAGGTGGCTCTCGCGTGGGTCAGGGACCGGCCGGGAGTGGCCGCGCCGATCGTCGGCGCGCGCAACGCGCGGCAGCTCACGGCGGCATTGTCAGTGGAGGCCCTTAGTCTTCCTGACGAGATCTGCCAGGCGCTCGACGATGTGTCGGCGCCCGTGCACCGCTATCCCGATCAGGACTGGAGCACGTTGTGAGTACGGAGTCCGCTGCCGCGGAGAACGAGTCGGGGGCCCGCCCCGACACGGATCCGGCTGCCGCCGCGAGCGCCGAGGCGGTCCCGGTGCCGGCGGACGGCGCCGGGCCCGGGCCGACCGGAACCGACGACGCCGAGGCCTCGGCCGCCGACACCGACGAGCAGCCCGAGCCCGACGAGGGCGAGGGCGCGGAAAGCCCGGCCGGTGAGGGTGCCGAAGCCGCGGCGGATGGCGGCGCGGAGACCGGGCCCGGCGAGGGGGCGGAAGCCGCGGCGGACGGCGGCGAGGGGACCGGGCCCGCCGAGTACTCGGTAGGCCCGGCCGGCGAGGGCGCGGAAGCCGCGGCGGACGCCGACGAACAGACCGCGCCCGACGGGGGCGCAGCCGCGGCGGACGGCGACGCGGAGACCGGGCCCGACGAGGACTCGGTAAGCCCGGCCGATGAGGGTGCCGATGCCGCGGCGGATGGCGGCGGTGCGAAGGGCGGCGCCGAGGTGTCCGAGGCCGAGGCCGAGTTGGCGGCGCAGCGGGAGTTCCGGGAGCGGATCGCGGAGCGGAAGGCCGCCAAGGAGAGCCCGATCGACGCCGGGGCCAAGCTGAGCGGGACCGCCGCCGACCTGCTCGCCGCCGTGCGCGCGGTGGAGAGCGGGGAGAAGCCCGTCGCCGCCCCGGAGCCCCGGCGGGACGTCGCACCCGCCCCCGAGCCCGTACGCAGGCCGCAGGCCGCCGCCCCGGCGGGGCCCGGCGCCGAGACGGTGACCACCGTGCGGGACGTGCTCGTCGAAGGCGGCGCGCCCGAATCGCTCGCCGCCGCGACCGCCGCGGCCCTCGGCGAGGGCGCGAGTGACGAACTGCGCGCGGATCCGTGGCAGTTGCTGCGGGTGAGCGGAGTCCGCCCCGAGCAGGCCGACGGGTTCGCGCGGGCGCTGCTCGGCGCGGAGTGCGGGCCCGACGACGAGCGGCGGGGCCGCGCCGTCACCGTATGGCTGCTCGAGCAGGCCGCGGACGCCGGGCACACAGCCCTCGACCTGCCGGTCCTCGCGGACGCGCTCGGCAAGCGCGGCGTGCCCGACCCGGAGGAAGCCGTGCAGAGCGCCGTCGCGGAGGGCGACGCGCTGATCTTCCACGACCCCCTGGAGGACGCGCCCGCCCCGGCGCCCGCCGCCCAGGAGGAGGACTGCGAGGAGGAAGAGCCGGAGCGCCCGGTCCGGGTACTGGTCGGCCTCGAGCGGTACGCGCTCGCCGAGGAGAGCCTCGCCGACGGGCTCGCCCGGCTGCTCAACGCCTCGCCCAAGGACGAGGGTTCGGCCGCAGGCCTCGAGGAGGCCGCCGGGTCCGCGCGCGGCACGACGGCCGAGCTGATCCGGGCGATCGCCGGGCACCGCCTCGTCCTGCACACCGGCGGCGAGGCGGCCCGCGCCGAACCGATCGCGGCCGTGGCCGCCGCGGGCAAGCTGGGCCTGCGGGTGTGCGTCGCCGCGCACAGTGCGGACGGCCGGCGCCGGGCCGCCGAACTCCTCGGCCCGGACGCGCCCGAGACGGCCACCGCGACCGTCGCGGGCCTGCTCGCACAGGCGGAGGGGCCCGGCCTCGACCGGGACGGGGCGTTCGCTCTCGACCTCCTGGTCGTCCTGGACGCACCGCAGCTGGCCGTGGGCGACGCCGCGATGCTCGTGGAACTGCTCGCGGACGGTACGTGCCTGGTGCTCAGCGGGGACCCGGGGACGCTGTGGTCGGCGGGCCCGGGCCGGGTCTTCGCGGACGTCGCCGCGGCGGAGATCTGCCCCCGCATCGCCTCCCGCACGCCGGACGCAGGACCGATCGGCGAGCTGGTCTCCGGTATCGGCATCGGTGAGCTGAACCAGGTGGAGGCGCCCGGCAAGGAGGTGGTGATCGTTCCGGTGCGGGACCCGGCCGAGGCGATCCACCGCACCGTCCAGCTCGTCGCGGACTCGGTGCCGCGGGCGATCGGGGTGCCGGCCGAGCAGACGCAGGTGATCACGACGGGGCATGGCGGCGCCGCGGGGACCCGGGCGTTGAACGTGGCACTGAAGGAGCGGCTCAACCCGGGGCCCGGGCGCTTCGGGGGCTTCGATCCCGGCGACCGGGCGGTGTACGTGACCGGGCGCGGCCGGATCCGGCCGGGCGTGGTCGTCGGGGCCGACGCGGAGGGCCTGCGCCTCGAGTGCGACGGCGCCCCCGTCCTCGTACCCAAGGAGCAGGTGGAGCAGGGGGCGGTGCGGCACGGGTGGGCCTTGACCGGGCACCAGGCCGTGGGGGTTCGGTGGCCCGCGGCCGTGGTGGTGCTGCCGGGCGATGCGGCGCAGGCGCTCAGTCGTCCCTGGGTCTATACGGCCTTCGGTCGCGGCGAGCGGCACCTTTCGGTGGTGCACGGCGTGGACGCGGCCCTGCCACGAGCGGTGTCCGAGGTCCCCGCGAAGCCACGCACCACGCGCCTGCGGGGGCTGGTCCGCGCCCAGGTCCCCGGCACGTAGCCGCGACACCGTGGTGCCGCCTTGCCCACCCTGCCGCCCAAGGCGGCAGATTGCCCAAGGCAGGGCGGCACCATCAAGGGCGCCCCGTGGCCTCAGCGGTCCGCGTCCTCCAAGGGCTCGTCCAGGCCCGCCCCGCCGCCGTCCCCGACGTCGAACTCGTCGTCGTCGAAGACCGCGCTCACGTCGAAGCGGCACACCACCCGCTGCGGATCGACCTGCTCGAAGGGCGCTTCCAGCCAGTCTCCGGGGTCCGTGGGCTCGTCCGATGCCGTGACCCAGAGCGTGGAGTCGCCCTCCTCCAGGCCGAACTCCTTGTGCCGGGAGGCGATTTCGTCGGGCTCGAACTCGCCGAAGAGGACGCCCAGGGCGGCGTGCACGCTACTGCCCGCCCCGTTCGCGGCCTCCGTGTCCGGCTCCGCCTCCAGGTCGGCGACCCGCCCGGCCTGGGCCAGCAGACGCTGCGGCTCGACCACGGCGTAGTCGCGTCGAATCAGCACGCTCAGCGCGTTCGGCTCCTCCGGTCCCGCGTACGGCGGCAGCGAGTCCTCGCTGCCGGGGATCTCGAAGGGGGTGACCTCGTCGTAGCGGTCGTAGAGGAGCTCGTCGTACTCCTCGGCCGCGGCGGCGAGTTCGTTGAACGCTTCGTAGACGGCCGGATCGTCTTCTCCCGACCGGCGATCGACGGCCGCCAAGTGGGCGTCGATCGCAGCCTTGACCGCCTCGGCGGCGGCGCGTACCTCGGCAGCGGTGGGCTGCGCAGCATCAGACATAGTGCAGACGCTATCCGTACCGGGCCGCTGCCCGCACAATAGATGCGATGCCGGAATACGAATTTGTCGACGTGTACGTACCTCGCGGGGTCTCCCGCAAGGAGGCGACGCGCCTGCTGACGGACCATGCCGAGTACGGACACTGGGAGTTGGACCGCTTGAGCCTGCGCCGCGACGGCAGCCGCCGGGTGCGCCTGCGTCGACGGATCATCCGCCAGGTGCGGGCCACATGGTGACCTAGGGCCCTTCTGACGGATCTTGCTGGGGTCGCGGGCCCTGGCACGCACATCTGCCGCGTTGTCGTCGGTTGCCAACGCTCCGCGTTGTCGCCCTCCTCCGCCTTGCAGCTGCACGCACCAGCCCCCGCTCGCGGAGCCGAAAGGCGCGGCCTCCCGCATCCAGCCTGATCCGCCAGAAGGGCCCTAGGGTGAGACGACGGAGCGGGCCCCGTCCGTGCGGGGCCCGCTCCGTTTCGTACCGTCCGATGTCACGCCGCCGCGTTGGCCCGCCGGTAGAGCAGCGCGCCCGCGAGCAGCGCTCCCCCGGCGAGCGGGATGGCCGCGCCGAGCGGCACCGAGCTGCCGGTCTCCGCGAGCGTGCCGGCCGCGCGCGGGCTGCCGGTCTGTCCGAGCTGGGACTCGCCCTTCGGCATGGCGACGGTCTGCGTCCCCGGGTCGTTGGGAGTGTCCGCACCCGGCTGCTGCGGCGAGCCGCCCCGTGAGTCCCCGCCGCGCGAGGGCGGTGTGGTGGTGCTGCTCCCGCCGTCGTCGACGCAGCCGTTACCGGTCGTCCCGTTGCCGACCGAGCCGGCGCCGACGGAGTTCCCGCACGCGTTCACCGGCACGTGCACCGGTACCGACACGTGGTTGCCCGAGCCGACACCGGGTGAGTCGCTGGTGTTGCCACCGGCCTGCGCGCCACCGTCCGAGGACTGGCCGCCGGCCTTGTCGCCGCCGCCCGAGCCGCCGCAGTCGTTGCCCGACGCCGGGTTGAGCAGTCCGACGACGTTGATCGTGTTGCCGCAGGCGTCCACCGGGACGTCCACGGGCGCCTCGACGGAGTTGCCGGACAGGACGCCCGGCGAGCCCGACGAGCTTCCGTTCGCACTCGAGTCCGCGTGCGCGTAGCCACCGGTGACGGCGAGTACGCCGGACGCGGCCGCCACGGTGATCAGGCCCTTCCGCATGACCTGTCGCATAGGTTTTCCCTGCCTTGCCTTGGAAATCTTGCGTTGGAACCGTGTCCAACCCGTCGGCCCCGGAGTGCATGGCTCGCACTCCGGGGCCGTGGGCTCAAACCCTCAAGGGGTGAGGCACAACAACGTCAGTCGTTGACGCAGGTGTTACCGAAGGCAGGGTTCAGGAGCCCGATCACGGAGACCGTGTTGCCGCACACGTTCACCGGCACGTGGACCGGGACCTGGACGACGTTGCCCGAAATGACGCCGGGGGACTGCGTGGCAGCACCCTGAGCGCCGGAGTCGGCGACGGCCAGACCCGCACCCGCGAGAACCAGACCACCAGTGGCTGCCGCAGCGGCGACGACCTTCTTGAGCATTATTCCTCCTAGTTGGCAATGCAGTCCCAGCCGCGGACTGCACTCCCTGTAACGAGGAATAAACGATGGGGCTACGACCGTACGGCGCCATTCACTCTTTCCGGTCCATTACGTACGTGCGAGCGATTTCCGGCGCTGTGCCGGGTTGACGTCAGGACGCGTCGATGAAGCGGTCCAGGACCCGCACGCCGAACTTGAGGCCGTCCACCGGCACCCGCTCGTCGACACCGTGGAACATCCCCGCGAAGTCCAGCTCGGGCGGCAGCTGCAGCGGCGCGAAGCCGAAGTTGCGGATGCCGAGCTCCACGAAGGACTTGGCGTCGGTACCGCCGGAGAGCATGTACGGGATGGCCTTGCCGATCGGGTCCTCGGCCTCGATCGAGGTCTTCATCGCCTCGACGAGCGCCCCGTCGAAGGTGGTCTCGACGGCCTTGTCCGCGTGCACGTCCGAGCGCTTGACCTTCGGGCCGAGGATCCGGTCGAGGTCGGCGAGGAACTCGTCCTCGTGTCCCGGCAGGAAGCGGCCGTCGACATTGGCGGTGGCCTCGCCGGGGATCACGTTGACCTTGTAGCCGGAGTTCAGCTGCGTCGGGTTCGCGGTGTTGGAGAGCGTGGCGCCGATCAGCTTGGCGATGCCGCCGAGCTTGGCGATGGTCTCCTCCATGTCCTCCGGGTCGAGCTCGGTACCGAGGGCGTCGCCGAGCTCGTCGAGGAAGTGCCGGAGCGTCTTGGTGACGCGGACGGGGAACTGGTGGCGACCGAGGCGCGCGACGGCCTCGGACAGCTCGGTGATCGCGTTGTCCCGGTGGATCATGGAGCCGTGCCCGGCGGTGCCGGCCACGGACAGCTTCATCCAGTGCATGCCCTTCTCGGCGGTCTGGACGAGGTAGAGCCGGCGCTGCTCGTTCACGGTGAAGGAGAAGCCGCCGACCTCGCTGATCGCCTCGGTGACGCCCTCGAAGAGGTCCGGGTGGTTGCGCACCAGGTGGCGGGCGCCGAACACGCCGCCGGCCTCCTCGTCGGCGAGGAAGGCGAGGACGATGTCGCGCGGGGGCTTGCGCCCGGTGCGCAGCCGGTCGCGGACGACCGCGAGGGTCATCGCGTCCATGTCCTTCATGTCGACGGCGCCGCGGCCCCAGACACAGCCGTCGGCGATCTCGCCGGAGAACGGGTGGTGGGTCCAGTCCGCCGCGTTCGCCGGGACGACGTCGGTGTGACCGTGGATGAGGAGGGCGGGCCGCGAGGGGTCCTCACCCTCGATGCGGGCGACCGTGGAGGCGCGGCCGGGGTGGGACTCGAAGATCTTCGGTTCGAGGCCGACCTCGGCGAGCTTCTCCGCCGTCCACTCGGCGGCCTTGCGCTCGCCGGGGCCCGAGTGGTCGCCGTAGTTGCTGGTGTCGATCTGGATCAGTTCGCGGCAGAGGTCGACGACCTCGTCCTGCCCGGTGACCGCCCTGCCCGTGCTCGGCTCGCTCACGCTGGTTCCTCTCTTGCCGTGGATGCCTCTCATCCTCTCTCTCCCGACCTCCGGACCCAAGCCCGGCCGCCTCTCGTCACGTGCCGTTCACAGGCGGGGCCACCGGGTCGGGGGGCTGATCGAGGCACTCCGAATCCCTGGTAATGTTCTCTCTGTCGCCGCGGGAAACGCCCCGCACAGAGGCGGCAGACACCTAGTCCGGGTGGCGGAATGGCAGACGCGCTAGCTTGAGGTGCTAGTGCCCTTTATCGGGCGTGGGGGTTCAAGTCCCCCCTCGGACACAGAGAAGGACCCCAGATGATTCTGGGGTCTTTTGCGTTGTCGGGCGCCGTCGTGGTCATGCGCCGATCTGCGTGCGGACCGCGAGGAGTTCGGGGAAGAAGCTGAGGTCGAGCGCGGCCTTGAGGAAGTTCACGCCCGAGGAGCCGCCGGTGCCCGGCTTGAAGCCGATGACCCGGGACACGGTCTTGAGGTGGCGGAAGCGCCAGAGCTGGAAGTTCTCCTCGATGTCGACGAGTTCCTCGCAGGTCTCGTACGCGGACCAGTGCTCCTCGGGCTTCTCGTAGATCTCCCGCAGCACCGGCAGCAGGGACTCGGTGAAGGTGTGGGCGCGGGTGACGTCGCGGTCGAGGAACGAGTGCGGGACGGCGTGGCCGTGGCGGGCGAGGTGGCGCAGGAACTCGTCGTAGAGGCTCGGGGCCTCGAGGGTGGCGGCGAGCTCGGCGCGGGTGACCGGTTCGTGGTCGAAGACGTTGAGCATCTGCGGGTTCTTGTTGCCGAGCAGGAACTCGACCATGCGGTACTGCGCGGACTGGAAGCCGGAGGAGTGGCCGAGGGCGCCGCGGAACTGGGCGTACTCGCTGGGGGTGAGCGTGGCGAGCACCGACCACTGGTCGAGGAGCTGGCGCTGGATGTGCTTGATGCGCGCGAGCGACTTGAGGGCGGGGGCCAGGTCGTCGGCGGCGATCCTGGCCATGGCGTAGCGCAGTTCGTGGATGACCAGCTTGAACCAGAGCTCGGAGGTCTGGTGCTGGATGATGAAGAGGAGTTCGTCGTGGTGCGGCGGGTCACTCAACGGGGTCTGGGCACCGAGGAGTTGGTCCAGTTTCAGGTATCCGCCGTACGTGATCTCGTCGCGGAGGTCGCGGTGGATGCCGGATTCCAGGTCGCGGGTGTTGGTGCCCGAGGTGTCGGTGCCGGTGTCGGGGGTGCGGGGCTCGTGGTCCATGGTGACCCAGTTTCGGTGGCGGGTGTGTCGGTGGCCCGGTACCCAGGGGTGCCGGTGTGTCAGCCGCTCAGGCGGTCGAGGGCCACCTCGGCGAGGTAGTGGGCGCCGTCGGTGAGGACGGCGTCGTCGAAGACGGCGTGCGGGGAGTGGTTCTCCTCGGCGCCCTCGGGGTCGACGCCGGGCGGCACCGCGCCCAACTGGACGAAGGCGCCGGGTACTTGGGCGAGGACGCGGGAGAAGTCCTCGCCGGCCGCGGTGGGGCGCTCCATCGGCGTGTAGCGGTCGGCGCCGAAGGTCCGCTCGGCGACGGTCGCGGCGCGGGCGGCCTCGGCCGGGTCGTTGATGGTGGCGTGGACGTACTCCTCGATGACCGGCTCGGCGGTGACGCCGTGGGCCTCGGCCGTGGCGCGGCAGACCCGTTCGACGCCTGCGCGCAGCGCGTCGCGGGTGCCGGTGTCGAACCAGCGGATGGTTCCGGTGATGACGGCCTCGTCGGGGATGATGTTGGGGGCGCTGCCCGCGTGGATCTCGCCGACGGTGAGCACGGCGGTGCCGAACGGGTCCACGGTGTGGGTCACCAGCGTTTGGAGGGCGCCGACGATCGCGCAGGCCGCGGGGATCGGGTCGCGGGACAGGTGCGGGGTCGAGCCGTGGCCGCCGACGCCGCGCAGCTTGACGGTGAAGATGTCGCCGCCCGCGAGCATCGGCCCCGGCTTGGCGGTGAACACCGCGTGCGGGATCCGCCCCGCGATGACGTGCAGGGCGTACGCGGCGACGACCCGCTCCCCCGCGGCCTCCAGGACGCCTTCGTCGATCATCCTGCCCGCGCCGTCGCAGCCCTCCTCGCCCGGCTGGAACATGAACACGACGTCGCCGGTGAGCTCCCCGCGGCGCGCGCACAGTTCGCGGGCGGCGCCGACGAGCATGGCGGTGTGCAGGTCGTGGCCGCAGGCGTGCATGGCGTCGGGGTGCGGGGACGCGTAGTCGAGACCGGTCCGCTCGGCGAGTGGCAGGGCGTCCATGTCGCCGCGCAGGAGGACGGCGGGTCCTGGGCGGCCGCCGCGCAGCACCGCGACGACCGAGCTGAGCGCGTCTCCCTTACGTATCTCCAGGGGCAGCCCCGCGAGGGCGTCGAGCACGCGCTGCTGGGTGCGCGGCAGGTGCAGGCCGACCTCGGGGTCGGCGTGCAGGGCGCGGCGCAGGGACACCAGGTCGCCGTGGGCGGGGGTGCTGGTCGGCATGGGGCTCCTTCTGGGCACCGGCCGGGGTGCGGCGTGGTGGGCGGCGGACTCGTGGCGGGTCGGTGGCGGTGATCCGTACCGCTGCCAGCATGGACGCGCTTGCCACCTCGGCGCCGGGGACGCAGGATCCTTGCGTGGACGACGGTCTTGCGCAGGATTCTTCGGCGCCGCTGAGCGAGCGCGACTTCGCGCTGATCAACTGCCTCGAGGTGAGTCCGCGGGCGACCTGGCGGCAGATCGGCGAGGTGCTCGATCTCGACCCGGTCACCGTGGCGCGGCGCTGGCAGCGCCTGGAGCGCTCGGGTGCGGCCTGGGTGACCGGGCGTCCGGCCGCCCGCTTCGCCCCCGGCGCCTGCCTGGCCGTGCTGGAGGTGCGCTGCTCGGCCGGGGCGGTGGCCGATGTGTGGCGGGCGCTCGCGGCCCGGCCGCATGTGCTGTCGGTGGAGCACACCAGCGGCGACTGGGACCTGACGGCGACGCTGGCCCTGCCGTCGGCGGCGGAGCTCTCCCGGTATCTGGAGCGGGTGGTGGGCCGGGTGGCCGGGGTGAGCGAAGTCCGCAGCCAACTCGTCACCCGGGTCCACACGGAGGGCGATCTGTGGCAGTTGCGGGTGCTGGACGCCGACCAGCGGCGCGCTCTGGCGGTACCGGCCGTCGCGGCCGGGACCCGGCGTGCCAGGACCTCGGGGCCGGACGCGGCCGACCGGCGCCTGATCCTCGCGCTCGGCCGCAACGGGCGCGCCCCGCTTTCGGCGCTCGCCGCCGAGACGGGGCTCGCGGTGAGCACGGTGGGCCGCCGGATCGCGGCGCTGCTGGAGCGCGAGGAGCTGTCGCTGCGCTGCGACGTGGCGACACCGCTTTCGGGCTGGCCGGTGAGCGCGTGGGTGTGGGCGCGGACCGCCCCGGACGACACGGCGACACCCGCCGCACTGGTGCGCCGGCTGCCCGGACTGCGGGTGTGCCTGCGGCTCTCCGGCGGCAGCGCGAACCTGCTGCTCGGCCTCTCGGCCCGCTCCCTCGTCGAACTCCCCGTGGTGGAGGCCGAGTTGGCGAGGGCCGCGCCGGGGCTCACGGTGCTGCGCGAGGCCATGGTGCTGCGATTCGTCAAGCGTATGGGGCGTCTCCTCGACGAGCGGGGACACAGTTGCGGCGCCGTCCCCATGGACGTATGGAGCGACCTCTCGTCGTGACGCGCCGGTGGGGTGCGATGTCTCACGTGATGCAATGGACCCTCTAAGCAACCTGGGGGTGCAGCGCGAGGTGTGGGCGAACAGGGAGCCCGGCAGCGGCGGTTTCCGTCCGCTGGACGACAAGGATCCGCGGACCGTGGGCGGATACCGCCTGGTCGCGGGGCTCGGCTCCGGTGGCATGGGGCGCGTCTATCTGTCGCACACGCCGGGCGGCCGGGCCGTCGCGGTCAAGGTGATCAGACCCGAGCTGGCCGAGGACCCCGAGTTCCGCCGCAGATTCCGTACCGAGGTCGCCGCGGCGAGCAAGGTGCACGGCCTCTACACGGCACCGGTCGTCGACAGCGACACGGAGAGCACGGTGCCGTGGTGCGCGACCGCGTACGTGCCCGGTCCCTCGCTCGCGGAGGCGGTGCGCGAGCACGGGCCGCTGCCGGTGGACACCGTGCTGCGGATGACCGCCGGGATCGCGGAGGCACTGCAGGCGGTGCACGACGCCGGGATCGTGCACCGCGACCTGAAGCCGTCGAACGTGCTGCTGGCCTCCGACGGGCCCCGCGTCATCGACTTCGGGGTGGCGCGGGCGGCGGACGCGACGTCCGTGACGCGCAGCGGGACGACCGTGGGCACGGTCGCGTACATGGCGCCGGAGCAGGTGCTCGGCGGCTCCGCGAGTGGCTCCGCCGATGTGTTCGCGCTCGGCCAGACCGCGGTGTTCGCCGCCACCGGCAGCACGGGGTACGGGGAGGGCGAGCCGCACGCGGTGCTGTACCGGGTCGTGCACGAGGAGCCGGATCTGTCCAAGGTCCCGGACGCCCTGCGGGAGTTGACGTCCCGCTGCCTCAGCAAGGCCGCCGAGGACCGGCCGACGGTGCGGGAGGTCATCGAGACCGTCCAGGAGATCCGTGCGGCGCAGCCCGGCGGTCCCGGACCCGCGACGGACGCCTGGCTTCCCGGTGAGCTCGCCGAGGGGATCGCGGCGCGCGCCGAGGGCGCCCGGGTGACCGGGGCGGAGTCGACGGGCCACGCGACGCCGCCGCCCGGTGCCACGAGTGAGCCCGCGACGCCCGGGAGCCCCGCCCCCGCCGGTGTGTTCGGGCCGGCCGCCGCGTTCCCCCAGGACCCGCCCGGCGGGCCGGCGCGGCAGGGCCACCCGGCGACGGTCCCCGACGGGCCCACGCCCGGCTCCCCTGCCGCGCCGGTGGGTGCCGAGACGTCCGCCGTGAGCACGGAGCCCCGGCGGGGGCGCTCGCGTGCCTGGCTGTTGGCGGCCGCCGGGGTCGCGCTCGTCGCGTGCGGTGCGGCGGCCGCGCTGTACTTCGTGCCCGGCGGCACGCCGGACGGCGGGGCGGCGGGGCCGGGGGCCGCGAACCCCGAGGCCTCGCGCTCCGCGTCGAAGTCGGCGTCCGCGTCGAAGTCCGCCTCCCCGAGCGCCTCGAAGTCTCCGAAGGCCTCCAACTCCGGTGCGGCGCCCGCCCCTTCGGGATCGGCCGGCGACCCCACGCCCGTTCGCCCGACGCCGACGGAGAGCGGTCCTTCGGCCTCGGCTCCCCCGCTCCCGTCGACGTACACCGGCATCGTGATGACGGACAACCAGGACCTGTATCTCGCGGACGATCCGGTGCGGGCCAAGCCGGACGACGGGCAGTCGAGCGAGGATCTGACCTACGCCGTCTACCGCAACGGCGCGATCTTGGCGCCCGGCAGCACCTCGGGGAGTTCACTCGCGCTGCTCCCCGCCGGGAAGCCTGCCACCCTCGCCGCGTGCCGCGGCGCGCAGGCGGCCAAGGACTCCTACTGGGTCTACGACCTGCCGGTGGGCCAGCGGCTCTGCCTGATCGGCGGCTCGGGGGACGTCGGCCTTCTGACGCTGCGGGGCAAGACGGAGGGCAAGAACGTGACCCTGGACGCGAAGGTGTGGCGGGCCACCGACCAGTAGACGCACGAAAAAGCCCGCCGGACCGATCGGTCCGGCGGGCTTCATGTGTATCGGCTACTTGGATTCGACGGCGTGGCCGCCGAACTGGTTGCGCAGCGCCGCGATCATCTTCATCTGCGGCGAGTCCTCCTGGCGGGAGGAGAAGCGCGCGAACAGCGA
>NZ_JBEOVM010000122.1:0-18594 GCF_040295505.1 Streptomyces sp. NPDC002790
TGATCTATCAAGCCCCGCCGGCGATTGAGGTGCGGGGGCCGGGGCGGAGCCCCGGGGGCGCAACCACGGTGCTGCGGGGGCTGCCGGGGTACCTACGGATGCTCGCCGGTACCCAGCTCGCCTTCAACCTCGGCTTCTACGCCGTCCTCCCCTACCTCGCCACCCACCTCGCCAACACCATCGGCCTCGCCGGCTGGGCCGTGGGCCTCGTCCTCGGCCTGCGTACGTTCAGCCAGCAGGGCCTCTTCGTGGTCGGAGGCGCGCTCACCGACCGGTTCGGGCCCCGGCCCGTCGTACTGGCCGGATGCCTGCTCCGGATCGCCGGATTCGTATGGCTCGCCTTCGCGGACAGCACGGCCACCGTCATCGCCGCGGTCGTCCTCGTCGGGTTCGCCGCCGCGCTGTTCTCGCCCGCCGTCGAGTCGGAGGCGGCCCGCGAGGC
This sequence comes from Streptomyces sp. NPDC002790, assembly GCF_040295505.1. Lineage (NCBI taxonomy): Bacteria > Bacillati > Actinomycetota > Actinomycetes > Kitasatosporales > Streptomycetaceae > Streptomyces > Streptomyces sp. NPDC002790. The sequence goes on from NZ_JBEOVM010000122.1 coordinate 443, forward strand.
CGTCCACCACGAGCGCGCCACCGGCGTCCCGCGCGCCCAGGTGCTCGGCGTCTTCTCGGCGGCCGGGCAGGCCGGCGCGTTCCTCGGGCCGCTGCTCGGCACCGCGCTGCTGTACGCCGGGTTCCGCGCCGCGTGCCTCGCGGGCGCGCTCGTCTTCGTGGGGGTGCTCGCCGGGCACGCGCGCCTGATGCCGCGCCGCGAGCGCGCCCCCGGCACGTGCCGCGTCAAGGGCGGCCGCGCCGTCTTCGCGAACCCCCGCTTCCTCGCGCTCTGTCTCGCGTACAGCGGCTACCTCATCGCCTACAACCAGCTCTATCTCGCGCTGCCCGTGGAGCTCACCCGCGCCACCGGCTCGCAGGACGCGGTGGGCCTCCTCTTCGCGCTGTCCTCGCTGCTCGTCGTCGGCGCCCAGCTGCCCGTCACCCGCTGGTCCGCGGCCCGGATCGCGCCGCGGACCGCGCTGACCGTGGGCCTGCTGCTCGTGGCGGCGGGCTTCGCGACGGTCGCGGCCACGGCCCCGTACCTCCCGAGCCGCACCCCGTACGCGCTGCTGCCCGCCTGCGCGCTGGTCGTGCTGCTCACGCTCGGCCAGATGCTGCTGGTCCCGGCGGCCCGCGGGCTCGTCCCTGACCTGGTCGACGAGCGGCACCTGGGCCTCGCGACGGGGGCGCTGTCCTCCGTGTCGGGACTCGCCGTGCTGGCCGGGAGCGCCGGAACGGGCGCGCTGCTCACCCTTCCCGCGCCCGCCCTGTGGTCGGCGCTGGCGGCGGTACCGCTGGTGGCGGCGGGACTCGCCCGCTTCGTGACACCCGTGCGAACGGAGTGAGGCCATGTCAGCCCAGCTGTCTGACGAGCGGGGTGCGGTCTCGGGGCTCCGCCCCGGACCCCGCGGGCTCTCGTCACAAGTGCGGGGCTGGAGATGCCTGCTCGATCGCAGCAGGGGCTCGAAGGCCGCCGGAGGCCATGGCACGGGTCTGGGCCTACTACCCTGGAGGGGTGACTATTCGCCTGTACGACACCAGCGCCCGGCAGATCCGTGACTTCGAGCCCCTCACACCGGGCTGTGTCTCGATCTACCTGTGTGGCGCCACGGTGCAGGCGGCCCCGCACATCGGGCACATCCGGTCGGGGCTCAATTTCGACATCATGCGCCGCTGGTTCACGTACCGCGGCTACGACGTCACGTTCGTGCGCAATGTGACGGACATCGACGACAAGATCATCAAGAAGGCCGGGGAGCAGCACCGGCCCTGGTGGTCGATCGGGTACGAGAACGAGCGGGCGTTCAACGACGCGTACACCGCGCTCGGTTGCCTGCCCCCGACCTATGAGCCGCGTGCCACCGGGCACGTGACCGAGATGGTCGAGATGATGCGCGGCCTCATCGAGCGCGGGCACGCGTACGAGTCCGACGGGAACGTGTACTTCGACGTCCGCTCCTTCCCCGGCTACCTGCAGCTGTCGAACCAGGAGCTGGACAACCTGCTCCAGCCCGAGAGCGAGGGCGAGACCGGCAAGCGGGACTCGCGCGACTTCGCCATGTGGAAGGCCGCCAAGCCCGGCGAGCCCAGCTGGGAGACGCCGTGGGGCCGGGGCCGTCCCGGCTGGCACCTGGAGTGCTCCGCCATGGCCCACAAGTACCTGGGGTCCGCGTTCGACATTCACGGTGGCGGGATCGACCTGATCTTCCCGCACCACGAGAACGAGATCGCGCAGGCCAAGGCCTTCGGCGACGACTTCGCGACGTACTGGGCGCACAACTCGTGGGTCACCATGTCCGGCGAGAAGATGTCGAAGTCGCTGGGGAACTCGGTCCTCGTCAGCGAGATGGTCAAGCACTGGCGCCCCATCGTGCTCCGGTACTACCTCGGCACCCCGCACTACCGCTCCACCATCGAGTACAGCGAGGACGCGCTGCGCGAGGCCGAGTCGGCGTTCGCCCGGATCGAGGGCTTCGTGCAGCGGGTGACCGAGCTGGCGGGCGGCACGGTCGCGCCCGCCGCCGAGGTACCCCCCGCGTTCGCCGACGCCATGGACGACGACCTGGGCGTTCCGCAGGCCCTCGCCATCGTGCACACCGCGGTGCGGCAGGGGAACTCCGCCCTCGCCGCCGACGACAAGGAAGCCGCCGTCGCCCGCCTCGCCGAGGTGCGCGCCATGCTCGGCGTCCTCGGCCTCGACCCGCTCGACGAGCAGTGGGCGGGCTCGGACACCGGCTCGGGCGGCGAGCTGCACGGCGTCGTCGACCACCTCGTTCGGCTCCTGCTCGAGCAGCGCGAGGCGGCCCGTGCCCGCAAGGACTGGGCCACCGCCGACGCCATCCGCGACCGGCTCAAGCAGTCCGGTCTCACCATCGAGGACAGCCCTTCGGGGCCGCGCTGGACGCTCGGCTGACCACCGCCGAGCAGCCGAATGTGCTGCCCGGCGCTTCGGGCGGCACACTTCATAGACGTACGCACCCATATAACCCGCAGAACCCACAGACTCCGTAAGAGACAGGTAGGTCATGGCCGCCAACAGCAACCGCCGCATGTCCGGCAAGAAGGGCGCGCAGGTAGGCAGCGGTGGCAATCGGCGCCGCGGCCTCGAGGGCAAGGGCCCCACGCCGCCCGCCGAGATGCGCAAGGGTCACGCCAAGCAGAACGCCGCGAAGATCAAGGCCAAGCGTGCCCAGTCAGGCCGCCCCACGAACCGCACCGGCGGTCCGCGCGGCAAGTCCGCGTCCGAGATGGTCGTCGGCCGCAACCCGGTCGTCGAGGCGCTGCGCGGCGGCGTGCCCGCCACGACGCTGTACGTGCAGCAGTTCATCGACAACGACGAGCGGGTGCGCGAGGCCCTCCAGGTCGCCGGTGAGCGCGGCGGGATCCACCTCATGGAGGCCCCGCGCCCCGAGCTCGACCGCATGACCAACGGGCTCAACCACCAGGGCCTCGTCCTCCAGGTCCCGCCGTACGAGTACGCGTTCCCCGAGGACCTCGCCGGCGCCGCGTACGACGCGGGCGTCGACCCGCTGATCGTCGCGCTCGACGGCGTCACCGACCCGCGCAACCTCGGCGCCGTCGTCCGTTCCGTCTCCGCCTTCGGCGGCCACGGCGTCGTCGTGCCCGAGCGGCGCGCGGCCGGGATGACGGCGGGTGCGTGGAAGACGTCCGCCGGGACCGCGGCGCGCACGCCGGTCGCGCGCGCCACGAACCTGACCCGCACCCTGGAGCAGTACAAGAAGGCGGGCATCGCCGTGGTCGGCCTCGCCGCCGACGGAGAGCACACCGTGGGTGACCTGAAGGCCCTCGGCGGCCCCGTCGTCATCGTCGTCGGCAGCGAGGGCAAGGGCCTGTCCCGCCTGGTCGGCGAGACCTGCGACTACCGCGTCCGCATCCCGATGCCGGGCGGCGCCGAGTCGCTGAACGCCGGTGTCGCCGCGGGCATCGTGCTGTACGAGGCGGCCCGCCGCCGCGGCTGACCGCGCCCCCTGTCCGGGCCCCACGATCCCTGACGGGATCTTTGACGGGGCCCGGACATTTCGGTGGCGCTGAGGCAGTGTCCTAAACACTCATCACTCGGTTAGATGAGTGTGGACACCAGAACGCCCCGCACACCCTCGGGTGACCGCACGTCGGGATTCGACGAAGGTCCAGCGCTGAGCATGGTGAAGGTTCCGTGCGATCCGGCGCAGGTCATCGTCAACCACGCGAGTTTCCGCGTGCGGCTCCCCACGGCGCAGCAGCCGCAACTCCCGCGCATCTCACGGCACTTGAGCGCCACGGGCGTGGCCGGAGCCGACGCGGCGACCGCCCGCATCCCCGTCATCACCGCGGCAGGGACGCCCGGCGCCAGGCGCCGCCCCGTCGTCAGAGCCGGCGGAGGCCTCGACACCAGCGGGCTCCTGCAGGGCGCGCGCCGCTCCGGCGAACCGGACGAAGGCACCGCCACCCAGGTCATCCCGCGCGTCGACGAGCGCGACTTCGCCGACGACCTCGGCCTCTACCGCGATTCACCCACGGGCGAGACGGACCAGGCCACGCGGATCCTGCCGCGCATGCGCCACTCCGGCAGCGCCTTCGAGGAGTCCGGCGAGCTCGACCAAATCCCGTACGGGGACGACGGGTTCGACGTACAGATCGGTTCGCCGGACGGCGGCAGGGACGGCGGCGCCGACGGCGAGACCACCGCCGCCCGCCGCTACGGGCCCGTCCGGCACGCCTACTACCCCGGCCGCCGGATGAACCTCGGCGTCGTGCTGCTCCCGCTGCGCGTCTTCCTCGGCTTCATCTCCATCTACGCCGGCATGGGCAAGCTCTGCGACCCCGTCTACTTCGACGGCGGGGAGCGCGGCTCGATGGTCAAGTGGCTGCACTCGCTGCACCCCTGGGCCCTCGCCGAACCGCTCCGCGACTGGGCGCTCCAGCACCCCGTCGGCGCGGGCCTCGTGATCGCCTTCCTCCAGGTCATCGTCGGCGTCCTCACGGTCCTCGGTCTGTGGCAGCGGATCGCCGCCAGTGTCGGCGCGCTGCTCTCCGCGGCGCTGCTCGTCACCGTCAGCTGGAAGACCCTCCCCGCCTACGACGCGCCCGACATCATCTACCTCGCCGCCTGGTCCCCGCTGATCATCGCCGGTGCCCCCGTCTACTCCATCGACGGACGGCTCGCGGGCGGCGCCTGGCGGCGGCTCGGACCGCGCGCCGCGCTGTGGGACCTGCGCGGCTACGTCCTGCGCCGCGGCACCGTCGTCGCGACCCTCGTCATCGGCGGCACGCTGCTCATCGGCTCGGTCCTCGGCGGCGCCGTCCGCGACGCCGACCGGGTCACCGCCCCGGGCCCCGGCGACGCGCCCCGCAACGAGGTGCCCGGCTCCCCGCTCCCCTCCGAGCCCGGCAGCAGCGCCCCGCAGCGCCAGCACAGCAAGAGCCCGTCGGCCTCGTCCTCCAACGCGCCGACGCGGGGCGCCACATCGCGCCCGTCCGGTACCCCCAGCTCCGCCGGCGCGACCGCGGGCACGAGTACGGGCACGGGCGCCACGAGCGGCACCCCGACGACGCCGACCCAGGGCACCACCGCGGGCCAGGCCCCGCCCCAGGAGTCGGCGCCGCAGCAACAGCAGCCGCCTGCGAGCACCGGCGGCTCGCCGAGCTCGGGCGGCACCTCGTCCGGCGGCCAGGACAGCCAGAAGCCCGGCCTGGTGGGCGGACTGCTGGGCCACTGACGCCCGCTTCCTCCCCGTACGTCGATGGGGCCCCGCACGATTCACGTGCGGGGCCCCATCGACGTACGTACGACGAGAAGCGGGCTCAACGGCCCTGGGCGGCGAGCTCCTTCGCGGCTTCCGTGAGGTCCTTCGCCGTGTCGATCGCTCGCCAGTACGCGCCCTGCGGGAGCTGGAAGCCGGCCAGCCGCTTGGCGCGGGCAAGGCGCGGGAACGTGGCGCGCTCGTGGTCCCCGAGGTCCGGCAGCAGCGAGGCGAACCCGGCGGAGAAGACGTACACGCCCGCGTTGATCAGATACGGGGACGGCGGCGCCTCGATGAAGTCCGTGATGTGGCCGAACGCGTCCGTCTCCACGGCGCCCCACGGGATCCGCGGGCGGGCGAGGGCGAGGGTCGCGGTGGCCTCCCGCTCGTGGTGGAAGTCGGCCATCTCGCGCAGCGAGAACCGCGTCCAGATGTCGCCGTTCGTGGCGTACCAGGGCTGTTCCTGGTGAGGCAGGTGGGAGGCCGCGAACTTCAGGCCGCCGCCGCGGCCGAGCGGCTCCTTCTCGACGACCGTGGTGACCCGCAGCGGCAACTCCGCCTGGTCGAGCCACTCCTGGAGCACCTCGGCGAGGTGGCCGCAGGAGATGACGGCGTCCGTGACGCCCTCCTCGGCGAGCCAGGTCAGCTGATGGCCGATGATCGGTGTGCCCGTGCCGGGGATCTCCACCATCGGCTTGGGCCGGTCGTCGGTGTACGGGCGCAGCCGCGAGCCCTGGCCGCCCGCCAGGACCACGGCCTGGGTGGGGCGGTGGGGGTACGGATGCGGGCCGTGCGCGGACGGTTCAGCGGTCGTCATGACCGGAACTGTACGTGCGCACGACCCGCGGGGATGCCGACGGCTCGACGGTCGAGTGCGGCTCGGGACCGGTTCACGGCTCGGGGCCGGTCCGGTGCTCAGGCCCGGAAGCCGGCCACACCCGAGGCGAACGAGGTGTCACAGACAGGTCGGGAGAAGGCCTGCGCGCGCGCCGGACCGTAGGTCTCCACGGCAGCCCGGCCGAGAGCCCTGGCGATCGCCATGCAGTGCCGGGCGAGCGACGGGCGGCGGTCGATCTCCTGCTGGAGGTGAGTCAGTGCAACGCCGGGGTTCTCCTCCTGGAGTTCGAGGAGGAGGCGGTCACGCAGTACGTCCTGGGGGGCGCGCGGCTTGGCGCGCTTGGAGACGTCCTGTGATGAGGCCGTGAGGACCGAGTCCGAGGAGTTCCCGGACCAGTCGACCCGGGTGACCGCGAGCGTCCCGGAGAGCACCAGCATCACCGGCAGGACGAAGGCGAGGGTACGGGCGGCGCGGCGGGCGGGGCCCCGGCCCCGAGCTCGGCGCGACTTCTGGGTGTAGTTGGCAGAGTGCGTCACGCGAGTGAGCGTAGCGCTCGGTGATGATTTGGCGACATTTGGTCACTCTGATGAGGGACGAGCAAAGAGGTTTTGTTGCATACGTGTTGACGTTGCTGGGCCAAATGCCCGGGTTGTCGGGGTATTTGTCGACAATGACGCGTGGACGCGCGAGGGCCCCGCACCGAAGTGCGGGGCCCTCGCGGTCGGTTGTGCGGCGCGTGCGGCGCGTGCGGCGTGCGCGGCCTGTGCGGCCGTCAGTCGGAGAGGCGCTCGCCCGTGGAGGCAGAGAACACGTGGGTCTCGCCGGCGCGCGGCACGACGTGCAGCGTGGAGCCCTTCTCCGGCACCTGGCGGCCGTTCACACGGACGACCAGGTCCTTGTGCTCGCCGTTGACCTCGGCGGCGCCGTAGACGTAGCCGTCGGCGCCGAGCTCCTCCACCACGTTCACGGAGACCGCGAGGCCGGCCGGGGCGTCCGAGACGTCCTTGGCGAGGGACTTCGCGGCCTCGCCGTTCGTCTCGACGATGTCGAAGTGCTCCGGGCGGACGCCGACGTGGACCGTGCGGTCGCCCTTGTCGGATGCGGCCTTCAGCGCCTCGCGGCTGACCGGGACGACCGAGTTGCCGAACTTCACGCCGCCGTCGGTGATCGGGACCTCGACCAGGTTCATGGCCGGGGAGCCGATGAAGCCGGCGACGAAGAGGTTCTTCGGGCGGTCGTACATGTTGCGCGGGGAGTCGACCTGCTGCAGCAGACCGTCCTTGAGGACCGCCACACGGTCGCCCATCGTCATGGCCTCGACCTGGTCGTGGGTGACGTAGACGGTGGTGATGCCGAGCCGGCGCTGGAGCGAGGCGATCTGCGTACGGGTGCTGACACGGAGCTTGGCGTCGAGGTTCGACAGCGGCTCGTCCATGAGGAACACCTGCGGCTCACGCACGATCGCGCGGCCCATCGCCACACGCTGGCGCTGACCACCGGAGAGCGCCTTCGGCTTGCGGTCCAGGTACTCGGTGAGGTCGAGGATCTTCGCGGCTTCCTCGACCTTCGTGCGGATCTCCGCCTTGTTCACGCCGGCGATCTTGAGCGCGAATCCCATGTTGTCGGCGACGGACATGTGCGGGTACAGCGCGTAGTTCTGGAACACCATGGCGATGTCCCGGTCCTTCGGCGGCAGGTGCGTGACGTCGCGGTCACCGATGCGGATCGCACCGCCGTTGACGTCCTCGAGACCCGCGAGCATCCGCAGGGAGGTCGACTTGCCGCAGCCGGACGGGCCGACGAGGACGAGGAACTCGCCGTCCTCGACCTCGATCTCCAGGCCGTCGACCGCGGGCTTGGTGGACCCGGGATACACACGGGTCGCCTTGTCGAACGTGACAGAAGCCATGGCTGTGAAGCCCCCTTCACCGGCAGGAACGTGCCGGACGATCCGTTGTAAAGAAGGTGAACCGCCATGGCGGTGCCACGGCGGTGAAGCACTGGTGTAGTCCACGCGAGTGAACTGCTCGGACCTTAAGCGGCGGGCAGTGTGTTTGTCAGTACCCGGGAGCAGGTGACCTTCGAGGAAATTTTCGATGGGTGCACGCCCGGGGTTGGTTACACTGCTCGGGCTGCCTCCTTAGCTCAGATGGCCAGAGCAACGCACTTGTAATGCGTAGGTCGTCGGTTCGAATCCGACAGGGGGCTCGGCAAGGCCCAGGTCACCGCGTGTGACCTGGGCTTTTTGTTGCGTGGCTGCTCGGTCAGTGTCGCCCCGCCACCCGGTCCGCCCACGTCGCCAGGCGGGAGGAGTCCGGGGTGTGGGTGGTGAGTTCGCGGCGGTCGGCTGCGTAGTACGTGGCGTACATGCCGTGGACGCCGAGCCAGCGGAGGGGTTCCGGTTCCCACTTGCGGACCTTGTGGTTGGCCCAGGGGAGGGTGGTGAGGTCGGTGGGGCCCGACTGGCCGGAGTCCTGTTGGACGAGGTCGCGGAGGGTGCGGGCGGCCAGGTTCGTCGTGGCGACGCCCGAGCCGACGTAGCCGCCCGCCCAGCCGAGGCCCGTCGAGCGGTCCAGGGTGACGGTGGCGCACCAGTCGCGGGGGACGCCGAGGACGCCGGACCAGGCGTGGTCGACCTGGATGCCGGCGAGCTGGGGGAAGAAGCGGGTCAGGATCTCGTACAGCGCCTCGATGGTCTTGGGCTGGGTGCGGCCGTCGTTGTCCGTGCGGGAGGCGTAGCGGTAGGGGACGCCGCGGCCGCCGAGCGCGATCCGGTCGTCCGCCGTGCGCTGGGCGTACATGTAGGCGTGGGCCATGTCGCCGAGGGTTTCGCGGCCCTCCCAGCCGATGGACTCCCACTGGGCGGGGGTCAGCGGCGCCGTGGCGATCATGGAGGAGTTCATGGGGAGCCAGGTGCGGCGCTGGCCCTTGAGGGAGGCGGTGAAGCCCTCGGTGCAGCGCAGGATGTAGGGGGCGCGGACGGTTCCGTACGGGGTGATCGCGTGCTTGGGCTTGATCTCCGTGACGGGCGTTGATTCGTGGATCGTGACGCCGAGGGACTCCACTGCCGCTGCCAGGCCCTTGAGGAGTTTCACCGGGTGCAGGCGGGCGCCGTGCGGGGTCCAGGTCGAGCCGACGGCGCCGGCGACGCGGATGCGGTCGGCGGTCTCGCGGGCGCCGTGCAGGGTGCGGTCCTTCTCACCGTAGGTGAGTTCTGTTTCGTGGAAGGACTTCAGGCGCGCCAACTGGGCCGGAGTGTAGGCGACTTCGAGTACGCCGCCGTGGTGGATGTCCGCGTCGATGGACTCGGCGCGGGCCACGTCGATGACCTCGGTGACCGTCTCGTTCATGGCCTGCTGGAGGCGGACCGCTCCGTCGTGGCCGTGGAGCTTGGCGTAGCGGTCGCGGCCCGCGATGCCGTTGTAGAGCCAGCCGCCGTTGCGGCCCGACGCTCCGTAGCCGCAGAACTTCTGTTCCAGGACCGTGATCCGCAGGAACGGGGCGGCCTGCTTCAGGTAGTACGCCGTCCACAGGCCCGTGTAGCCGCCGCCGACGATGACGACGTCCGCGCTCGCGTCGCCGGACAGGGGGTCGCGGGTGAGCGGGATGCCGTCGTCCGCGTACCAGAACGATATGCCGCCGTTGATCGTGCCGGTGGTGTCGCGGGGGCCACCGGGGCCACTGATGCCGTTGCTCATGGCGCGGGACGTTACTGGGCCGCGACGGAATGCGGGAGGGGTGAGGTGATGGTTTCGTGGCATATGTCGCCTGTGGGCGGCCCTGGGTCGCTGCGGTGGCGGTCGTCCCGCTGGGGGGGACGGCTACGGCTCGATAAGGGCGGCGACACCGTATTGCGTGTCTCGATGGAGGCCGGGAAGCTCCCCGTGTGCCACCCCGCCGTATCCGCGAACCAGCCCGGTCAATGCCATCTGAACCGTGTCCCCGGCAAGCTGGTTCGTGCCTTCCAGGCTCACAGGCTGGTGTGAAGAGCATGCCGTCCGTTACGCCTCCGGTCGGCCAAGGCGTGCGATTCCTCCCGAGCGTGAACGCCCGGGGTTCCTCGCGAGATTTCGCTGAAGATCGCCGATACGGTCGACGGGCTGCGCTCCTCCGCGTTCGACTCGGCCGTGATGTACGACGAGGACGCCTTCGAGGAGGTGCTCAAGGACGCGGGGGTTCCCGGAAATTGACGGGATCCGACGGCCGGGCGGGAATTAGGGTCGGCTGCGTGATCGACGTACCCGCAGGCCTTGTTGAGTCGCAGTACGCGTACGCGGGTGAGGCGGGCCGCGCGTTCGTCGCGGCGCTGCCCGCGCGCGTGGACGAGTTTCTGGAGCGCTGGGAGTTGGCGGTCGACGGGCCGCTGATGCACGGGATGGCCGCGCTCGTCGTGCCCGTGGTGCGCGACGGTCGGCAGGCGGTCCTCAAGTTCCAGGTGCTCGACGAGGAGACCGAGGGCGAGCCCGTCGCGCTGCGGGCGTGGGACGGCGACGGCGCCGTGCGACTCCTCGCGTACGACGACGGGACGGGCACGATGCTGCTCGAACGGCTCGGATCCGAGCGGATGTTGAGCGACGTGGCGGACCCGCGCGAGGCGGTCCTGGTGATCGCCGAGCTGCTCGCGCGGTTGACGGCGGGGCCCGCCCCTGAGGGCATGCGGCGGCTCTCCGACATCGCCGCGCGGATGCTCGCGGACGCCCCGGAGGCGCTGCGTCCGGTGGCCGACCCGGCGGAGCGCTCGCTGCTGGCCGACTGCGCGGCCGCGGTGCGGGAGGTCGCGGACGAGCCGGGGGACCGGCTGCTGCACTGGGACCTGCACTTCGAGAACGTGCTGGCCGCCGATCGCGAACCGTGGCTCGCGATCGACCCGAAGCCGCTGGCCGGTGACCCGGGTTTCGACCTGTGGCCCGCGCTGAACAACCGTTATGAGCCGCAGGAGTTGGTGTGGCGGTTCGACGCGATGAGCGGGGTCCTGGGGCTCGACCGGGAGCGGGCGCGGGCGTGGACGCTCGGCCGGGTTCTCCAGAACGCGCTGTGGGACATCGAGGACGGGCGGGAACTCGGTGCGGTGGACCTGGACATCGCGCGGCGGCTGCGCGCGCACCCTGGGAGTTAGTCCCGGGCGGCCGGGTGTCAGTGGCGCGGATTAGTCTGCCGCCATGATTCGTACCGCCACCCCTGCCGACGTCCCCGTCATCCACACCATGGTCCGCGAGCTCGCCGACTACGAGAAGGCGCTGCACGAGGCGCGGGCGAGCGAGGAGCAGTTGCGCGAGGCGCTGTTCGGCGAGCGCCCGGCGGCGTACGCGCACATCGCCGAGGACGCGGAAAGTGGGGAGCCGGTCGGTTTCGCGTTGTGGTTCCTGAACTTCTCGACGTGGCGTGGTGTGCACGGCATCTACCTGGAGGACCTGTACGTACGTCCCTCCGCGCGCGGTGGCGGCCACGGCAGGGCGCTGCTCACGGAGCTGGCGCGGCTCTGCGTGGAGCGGGGGTACGAGCGGCTGGAGTGGTCGGTGCTGAACTGGAACACCCCGTCCATCGAGTTCTACGAGGCGATGGGCGCGCGGCCGCAGGACGAGTGGACGGTGTACCGGCTGACGGACGAGGCGCTGAAGGCGGTGGGTGCCGCGTAGGGTGGCGCGAGGATGCATTCTCTGACTAGGGTCAGAGAATGCGTGAGGATGGGGACGGCGGCGTCGGCGACGTCGCGCGGGTGCGGCGGTTCAACCGCGTCGTCAGTGAGCGCGTCGGCGTGCTCCAGGAGCGGTTCCACGGCACCGAGCGGCCCTACGGGCAGGCCCGGCTGCTCTGGGAGATCGGGGAGGCCGAAGCGCCGCTCGATGTACGGAAGTTGCGGGAGCGGCTAGGGCTCGACTCCGGGTACGTCAGCCGGCTGCTGCGCGCTCTGGAGGCGGACGGGCTCGTGGTGGTGGAGCCGCTGGAGCGGGACCGGCGGGTGCGTACCGCGCGGCTCACGGAGCGGGGGCGCGGCGAGTGGGCCGTGCTCGACCGGCGCAGCGACGAGGCCGCGGGCTCGCTGCTCGCTCCGCTGAGCCCCGCCCAGCGGGGCCGCCTTGTCGCCGCCATGGCCGAGGTGGACCGGCTGCTCACGGCCGGCACGGTCACGCTGGACGAGGTCGCGCCGGACCATCCCGACGCGGAGCTGTGCCTGCGCGGCTACTTCGCCGAGCTCCAGGAGCGGTTCGACACGGGCTTCGACCCGGCGCACAGCCTCCTCCCCGACGCCGGTGAACTCCGGGCGCCGCACGGCCGGTTCGTCGTGGCGCGGCTGCACGGGGAGCCGGTCGGCTGCGTCGGCCTGAAGCTTCCGCCGGGTGGTGCGGCCGAGGTGAAGCGGATGTGGGTGGCGCCGCGGGTGAGGGGTCTCGGGCTTGCGCGCCGTTTCCTGGCGGAGATGGAGGCGCGGGCCGTGGGGCACGGTGCGGTGGTGCTGCGCCTGGACACCAACAAGGCGCTCAGCGAGGCGATCGGGCTGTACCGGGCGTTCGGGTTCGAGGAGGTCGAGGCCTTCAACGACGAGCCGTACGCGCATCACTGGTTCGAGAAGCGGTTGAGCTGAACCGGGGTGACGTTGCGGGGCTCGGCTCTGCTCCGGTCTTCGACGTCACGTTCGGTTGAGGTCGAGGCCGCGGGTGAGGGCGGGCCGCCGCAACGCCAGCGTCGTCGCCTCGATGGCGCTGGTGAAGGAGACCTCGGAGAGCACGCCGGGCGCCGCCACCATGTCGCCCGCCAGGTAGACGCCCTCGCCGCGGTCGATCGCGGGGCGGTCGCGCCAGGTCGTGCCGGGGCGGTCGAGCGCTCCCGTGCGCCCCTGGGCGAGGGCGTCGCGGCGCCAGGTCGTGCGCTCGCGCCAGCCGGGGAACGCGAGGTCGAACAGGCCGTCGGCGCGCGCGGAACCGTCCGCCTTGGACTCGTCGGGCGCGATCGGGACCTGGCCCTGGATCAGGCTCTCGCCGTGCGGGGCCAGGGACTTGTCCTGCGCGGTGAACCGTTCGATCCAGGCCGGGAAGTCGAGGCCCGACACCGCGAAGGCGTCGCCGCGCCGACTGTGTACGGCCAGGTCGATCAGCGTCGTACGTCCGCTGTCCCAGACGAGCGAGTCGTCCTTGAGGAGGCGGCGGGCCGCGTCGAGCGAGGTCGCGACGACGACCGGGGTGTCGGTGGGCAGGGTGTCGATCCGGCTGAGGGTCTCCATGCGTACGCCGAGGTTCCAGGCGCGGGACGCCATCCGGTCGACGACCGAGGACCAGCCGCCGACGGGGTACTGGGCCTCGGGCGGCACCTTGGCGGTGCGGCGCAGGCGTTCCTGGACGAAGCGGGCCGAGAGCGATCCGGGGTCGTGGTGGAACAGGGCGACGGCCGTGTAGTGGGCGGCGGCGCGGGCGGCGTGCGGGCCCGCGACGCGGGTGGCCCAGGTGGTGAAGTCCTCGTCCACGGGGGCGAGTTCGGGCCTGTGGCGCAGGAGGCGGAGCAGGGCGGCGGGCGGGGTGCGGTGCACGGCGCCGTCGCGGTGGAAGCGCAGCCGGGCGCCTTCGAGCGGCGGGATCGGGGCGAGCGGTCCGAGCAGCTCGCGCCGGCGCAGCCAGGTCCAGTGCGGGCCGCCGTTGTAGAGGGCGTGCGGGCCTTCGTGGGTGAGGTAGGGGCCCTCGGCGGTGCGGGCCCGGCCGCCGAGGGTGTGGTGCGCTTCGTGCAACGTGACGCGCGCGCCCGCCTCCGCCGCGGTGATCGCGGCGGTGAGACCGGCGAGACCTCCGCCGATGACGGTGAGGGCGGGGGTGGGGTGGCGCATGGGGTACTCCGTACGTCGTCGGGTGGCTCGAGGCGGCCTTCACGGGTACGACGTGTGGGGCGGGCGCGGATGTGACATCGCGCGGTTTGTGCAGGTCTTGGGGGCGGGCGGGGATTGTCAGTGGGGGCGGGCAGCATGGGGTCATGAGCGACAGGCGTGGTGGAACGGGTCGGTCCGCGGGATCGGCCGCGGCGAAGGTGAAGAAGGCACGGCGGCCGCAGGTGCGGCTGCCTCCGTTGGCGCCGTGGGAAGGGCGCGGCCTCGAACCCGACGGGGACTACGACGGGGTGGAGTTCCGCGACGTCGACTTCGCGGGGGAGGCGGGGGTCGGGGCGCGGTTCATGGACTGCGCGCTGGAGGCGTGCGCGCTCGACGAGGCGGGCCTCGCGCGGGCCAGATTCATCGACTCCGTGCTGAGGGACGTGCGGGGTGTGGGCACGGACCTGGCGGGGGCGTCGCTGCGGGACGTGGAGGTGGTCGACGCCCGGCTCGGCGGGGTGCAGTTGCACGGGGCGGCACTGGAGCGGGTGGTGATCAAGGGCGGGAAGATCGACTACCTGAACCTGCGGAAGGCGCGCCTCAAGGACGTCGTGTTCGACGGATGCGTGCTGCTGGAGCCGGACTTCGGGGGCGCCCGCCTCGAGCGGGTGGAGTTCGCGGGCTGCGTGCTGAAGGGCGTCGACTTCTCGGCGGCGACCCTGACGGACGTCGACCTGCGGGACGCGGCGGAGCTGGGGATCGCGCGGGGCGTGGACCGGCTGGGCGGTGCGGTGATCTCGCCGACCCAACTCATGGACCTGGCCGGGGTGTTCGCGGCGGAGCTGGGGGTGCGGGTGGAGTAGGCGCGCTTTGGTCGGTACGGGGCCGGTTGCGGGATGCGGTTACGGGATGCGGGGGAAGCGGGCCTGAAGGTCCCACAGGGCCGGGTTGTCGGCCAGGCCCTCGTGCAGGTCCGTGAGGTCGGCGAGCAGGTCGTGCAGGAAGTCCCGTGCCTCGCGGCGCAGTGCGGAGTGGGAGAAGTTCAGCGGGGGCTCCTCGGTCGGCATCCAGTCGGCCGCGATGTCCACCCACCCGAAGCGGCGCTCGAAGAGCATGCAGTCGCTGGACTCGGTGAAGTCCAGTTCCGCGTGCTGCGGGGTCGCGGAGCGGCTGCCGCGCGGGTCCCGGTCCAGCTGCTCGACGATGTCGCACAGCGCCCACGCGAAGTCGAGCACCGGCACCCACCCCCAGGCTGTGGACAGCTCCCGGTCGGCCTTGGTGTCGGCCAGGTACACGTCGCCGCAGAAGAGGTCGTGGCGCAGCGTACGGACGTCCGCGCGCTGGTAGTCCAGCTGCGGCGGGTCCGGGAAGCGGCGGGAGAGGGCGTAACCGATGTCGAGCACGTAGAGATGGTGTCACGGGCGGGAGCGCCGGATTCACGGAGCCGTGGCCCGGTCCTCACGGCAGCGGGCCCCGCTTCTCACGGCAGCGGACCCCGGTCCTCACGGCAGCAGGCGCTGTTCCTTCGCCACCGCGACGGCGCCTGCCCGGGTGTCCACGGCGAGCTTGTCGTAGATCCGGCCCAGGTGGGTCTTGACCGTGGCCTCGCTGATGAACAGGGCCTTGGCGATCTCCCGGTTGCCGATGCCGTGCGCCAACTGGGCGAGGATGTCGCGCTCGCGGTCGGTGAGGGTGGGCCGTGGCTTGCGCATATTGGCCATCACGCGGCTGGCCACCGGGGCGGAGAGAGCGGTGCGGCCCTCCGCGGCCGCGTGGATCGCGGCGAACAGCTCCTCGGGCCGCTCCGCCTTGAGCAGATAGCCCGTCGCGCCCGCCTCGATGGCGCGGGTGATGTCGGCGTCGGTGTCGTACGTGGTCAGAACCAGGACGTGCGGGGTGGGCGCCGGTCCCGACGTGAGGCGGCGGGTCGTCTCCACGCCGTCGATGCCCGCGCCCAGCTGGAGGTCCATGAGGACCACGTCGGGCCGGAGTTTCGCGGCCAGCGCGATCGCCTCCTCCCCGGCCCCGGCCTCACCGACGACCTCGATGTCCGGAGTGCTGTCGAGCAACGCGAGCAGCCCGGCCCGCACGACGACGTGATCGTCACAGAGGAGGATGCGAATGGGCGTGGTCATGACGGTGGGCTCCAGTTCAGTTCGGTACATCAATCCCGGTTCGGCAGATTGAGCCCCGCCGGCGATTGAAGCGCGGGGTCCGGGGCGGAGCCCCGTGACGTCAACGGAATCGCCGCGGAGACCACCGCCCCCTCGCCCGGCGCCGACTCAAGCGTCAACCCGCCCCCAAGCTGCCGCACCCGGGCCCGAATCGCCGGAATCCCATGCCCCCGCACCCCGGACGCCCCCGCGGGAAGCGCGGCCGGATCGAACCCCCGCCCATCGTCGGCGACGTCAAGCACGACCTGGTCGTCGAGCAACGTCAACGTGAGCACGGCACTACGCGCCCCGGAGTGCTCCCGTACGTTGGCCAGCGCGCCCTGCGCGATCCGCAGCAGGGCCGACCGCACCCGGTCGGGCAGCCGGTCCGCGCGCCCGTCGTCGTCGACGCGGACCTGGACGGTGAGCCGGTCGCCCGACTCCCGCGCGGCCACCGCCCGCAGCGCCTCCAGCAGCCCGTGCGCGAGATCGGCGGGGGCCAGATCGTGCACGAAGCGGCGCGCCTCGGTGAGGTTGTGCTCGGTGATCGACGCGGCCGTGCCGACATGCGCGCGGGCCTTGCCGGGGTCCGCCTCCCACACCCGCTGCGCCGCCTGCAACAGCATCCGCTGGCTGGACAGGCCCTGCGCCAGGGTGTCGTGGATCTCCATGGAGAGCCGTTGCCGCTCGGCGAGTGTGCCCTCGCGGCGTTCGGAAGCGGCCAGTTCGCGGCGGGTGCGGATCAGATCGTCGATGAGCCTGCGCTGCCGCGCGGCCTGCCGTTTTCATCTGCAGGAACACGGCGGTGGCGATCACCACGACGGCCGGCGGCCCGAGCAGCAGGTCCGGGTCGAGGCGGCCGGCGAGCCGCAGCTGGGCAAGGATGACGAGCACCGTCAGGAGCCCCACCAGGACGAGCGCGGGGCGGGTCGGCAGCGTGCGCAGGCCCGTGTAGAAGAGCGGCACGGCGCACCACGCGAAGCTCGGCGCGAGCACCACGAGCACCACCCACACCACGACCACCAGCGTCAGCCACACCCGCTGCCCGACCGTGGCCCGCTCCGCGACGCCCCGCACGAGCCCGGTCCCGTACACGAGCGCCAGGAACGCGGAGAGCGCGACGATCCACGGGGCGCGCCCGTCGTGCGAGTGACGCAGCAGGAAGCGGGCCAGGGCCACCGCCAGGAGCAGGAAGAACGAGGCGTGCATGACCGCGGTGAGGCGGCGGATGTCGGTGTCGTAGCCGTCGCTGTGGTGGACGCCGTCGGCGGCGCGCTCCGGCCGGTTCCGGGTCATGGCCCCTGCACCTCCTCACGGCGTCGACCTGGGCAAACAATCCCATTCTCGCCGGGTTGTACGCCCCTGGGGTCAACCGATCGGATGACCCCGCCGTCGACCGCCCGGCACGCTGCCTCCAGCCGGTTCGTGGACGGGTGGGGGCCGGTTCCGGACCCAGGGTTGAAGGCAGAGCCCAGCCACTTCACCCAGGAGTCGTTCCCATGCAGCACGCCAAGAAGATCTCGAAGCGCACCCGCGTCGTCACCGGCACCACCCTCGCCGCCGCCATCGCCCTCGGCGGGTTCGGCGCGTACTCGGCGAGCGCCGCGGACTCGGAGCCGGCCACGCAGGCTGCCGCCGCCAAGCCCGCCGCCGCGAAGGCCGGCAACACCTTCGAGTCCAAGCACCTCACCGTGGGCGCCGCCACCGACGCCGCCGAGGCCGTCCTGAAGGCCGCGAAGAAGGAGAACCAGAAGGTCTCCGTCGCGGTGGTCGACCGCAACGGCAACACGATCGTCGAGCTGCGTGGTGACGGTGCGGGGCCGCAGTCGCCGGAGTCCGCCGTGAAGAAGGCGTACACCGCGGTGTCCTGGAACGCGCCGACGTCCGAGCTGACGAAGCGGCTTGAGCAGACGCCGAACCTGAAGGACATCCCCGGCACGCTGTTCCTTGCCGGTGGGGCGCCGGTTTCCGTCGACAAGGCGCCGATCGCGGGGATCGGTGTCGCCGGTGCGCCTTCGGGGGACCTGGATGAGAAGTTCGCCCAGGCGGGCGTCGCTGCGCTCGGCTAGGCCAATCAAGCCCCTGCGGCGATTGAGCGGCGGGGTCCGGGGCAGAGCCCCGAGGCGTCACGACCGCTGCTCAATC
>NZ_JBEOVM010000123.1:0-18170 GCF_040295505.1 Streptomyces sp. NPDC002790
CCCGCCGGCGATTGAGGCGCGGGGTCCGGGGCAGAGCCCCGCGACCGCAACCCCGCTTCTCCTCAATCGCCGGCGGGGCTTGTTTTTGCTTCCGTTATGTACACTCGTACACATGGGATATGTGCTGCTGGGCGGCGCCATAGTCGCCGAGGTGGGGGCCACCACCGCCATGAAGTACAGCGAGGGGTTCAGCCGGCTCTGGCCCTCGCTGCTCACCGTCGCCGGCTACCTCGTCGCGTTCGCGCTGCTCGCGCAGACGCTGAAGACCGTGCAGATCGGCACCGCCTACGCGATCTGGGCGGGCACCGGCACGGCGATCATCGCCGCGATCGGCATGCTGTTCCTGGGCGAGGGCCTGACGCTCGCCAAGGTCGGCGGGATCGTCCTCGTCATCGGCGGCGTCGTGCTGCTCAATCTGGGCGGGGCGCACTGATGGCCACGCGCCGCTACGATCCCGAGCGCCGCCAGCGGATCATCGACGCCGCGATCCGGGTCGTCGGGTCGAAGGGGATCGGCGGGCTCAGCCACCGGTCCGTCGCCCGCGAGGCCGATGTGCCGCTCGGCTCGACCACGTACCACTTCAAGACGCTCGACGAGCTGATGGTGGCCGCGCTGCGGCAGGCCAACGAGGGCTTCGCGAAGGTCCTCGCGGGGCACCACGCCATCGAGGACCCGGACAGCGATCTGCCCGCCGAGTTGGCCGCGGTGCTCGGCGAGTGGCTGGCGGGGGACCGGGACGGCGTGGAGCTGGAGTACGAGCTGTATCTGGCCGCACTGCGCAGGCCGGCGCTGCGGCCCGTCGCCGCCGAGTGGTGCGAGGAGCTCGCGGAGGTCGTCTCCCGGCGCACCGACCCGGTCACCGCGCGGGCGCTGGTCGCGCTGATGGACGGGATCTCGCTCCAAGTGCTGCTGACGGGCGGCGAGTACGACGCCGGGTACACGCGGCAGATGCTGGCGCGGCTGATCCCCTGAGCGCGGCGGCGCCCGGCTGGTGAGATGGGGGTGGGCACCGGTTGGCCTCCACGGGCCCGCGCCGATTAGGTTTGGCCCCATGACCGACACCACACCCTCCCCTGCAGGTCCTCGCTCCACCGGCGCCGTCGCCGCCGGTCTCGCCACCATCACGACCGACGGCACCGTGCTCGACACCTGGTTCCCGAAGCCCGAGCTCGTCGCCGAGGCCGGTCCGGCCGGGACCGAGAAGCTCTCCGCCGAGAAGGCCGTCGAGCTGCTCGGCGAGGGCGCGGCGAAGGCGATCGGCAGCGACGCCCGTCGTGGCGTGGAGATCGTGGCCGTCCGCACGGTCATCGGGTCCCTCGACGACAAGCCGTTCGACGCGCACGACGGCTACCTGCGCCTGCACCTGCTCTCCCACCGCCTGGTGAAGCCGCACGGCCAGAACCTGGACGGCCTGTTCGGCCTCCTCACCAACGTGGCCTGGACCTCGCTCGGCCCGGTCGCCGTCGACAACCTGGAGACGGCCCGGCTGAACGCGCGCGCCGAGGGCCTGAACCTCCAGGTGACCTCCGTGGACAAGTTCCCGCGCATGACGGACTACGTCGCCCCCAAGGGCGTGCGCATCGCCGACGCGGACCGCGTCCGCCTGGGCGCGCACCTCGCCGAGGGCACCACGGTCATGCACGAGGGCTTCGTGAACTTCAACGCCGGCACGCTCGGTACGTCGATGGTCGAGGGCCGCATCTCCGCGGGCGTCGTCGTCGGCGACGGCTCCGACATCGGCGGCGGCGCCTCCACCATGGGCACGCTCTCCGGCGGCGGCAACGTCCGTATCGTCATCGGCGAGCGCTGCCTCGTCGGCGCCGAGGCGGGCGTGGGCATCGCGCTCGGCGACGAGTGCGTCGTCGAGGCGGGCCTGTACGTCACGGCGGGCACCCGCGTCACGATGCCCGACGGCCAGGTCGTCAAGGCCCGCGAACTCTCCGGCGCCTCCAACATCCTCTTCCGCCGCAACTCGGTGACCGGCACGGTCGAGGCCCGCCCGAACAACGCGGTGTGGGGCGGCCTCAACGAGGTGCTGCACAGCCACAACTGACCTGCGTCGGCCGGTACAGGCGAGCGCCCTCCCGTGGCTCACGGGAGGGCGCTCGTGTGTCCGCGGAGGGTGTCAGGCGGTCCGGCCGACGCGGCGGCCGCGCAGGGCCTCCAGGGCCGCGCCGAGCGCCAGGGACTGGAGAAGGGCGCTCACGGCGATGCCGGTGGCGAGCAGCCACGTGGGCGCGTCCGTGCCACCGACCGCGCCGATGATCCCCATCGCGAGCAGGGACGTCGGGGCGGTGAAGAAGAAGGGCCAGACCCCGACGAAGCCCGGGTCGGAGGACGTCAGTACGACGACGCCGGTGAACAGGACGGACGCGCCGACGAGGCCGAGGTAGATCGCCGAAGCCGGGTTGGTGACGGTCAGGCGAAGAAGCGTGCGGGCATTCATGGGTCGTCTCCCCGTGGGTGGTGGTGCCGTTCTTCTCCCATGGTCACGCGGGGTGGGCGCCGCCGTCATGAGTATCCGTACCTGAGTTCGTCCACTCAGGGAGACCGCCGACGGCAGCGGTCCGGAGGACTTTCGGTTCGTGCCCGACGGTGACCTCGTGGGCGGGAAGAAGGAGATCGCCGTCGCCGTGAACGACGCGCGGACCGGCGAACTCGTCGACAGGCTGCCCGCGCAGCAACTGCTCGCGATGGCAAGGGCGAGTTCCGAAGCCAGTTGCTGCTGGTGACGGTCGGCAGCGACAAGGTCGTCCAGCTGAGCGACTTCCTCAAAGCGTCGGTCGACTGTCCGGGGCGCTGGTCGCCCCTGTTCACGACGCGCTGAGCAGCTTGTCGAGCGCCACTCGCAGCCCGTCGGTCGCTTCCTGGCCGGCGGGTCGCAGGGGTGCGCGGACCGGGTTGCCGAGGAGCGCCTTCACGGTGACCGTGCCCGGCAGACCCGCGTTCATCATCAACTGGGTGAGAGGGATGGTGAGTTGCTGGCGGCGCGCGGCCTCCGCCGTGTCGCCCGCGTCGTACGCGTCGATGACGGCGCGGAAGGCGGCGGGCGCCACGTTCGAGACCGTCGAGACGTAGCCCGCGCCGCCCAGTGCGTACAGCGCCAGGACGTACTCGTCGCAGCCCGTGTAGTACGCCAAGTTCGTTTTGGACATGACCCGTTGGGTGCCGAGAAGGTCGTACGCGCAGTCCTTCACGGCGACGATCCGGGGGTGGGCCGCGAGCCGGATCATCGTCTCCGGCTCGATGCGGGTGCCGGTGCGGCCGGGGATGTCGTACAGCATCAGGGGGAGGCCCGTGGCGTCGGCGACCGTGCGGAAGTGTGCCTCGATTGCGTCCTGCGGTGGGCGGCTGTAGTACGGGGTGACCACCAACAGGCCTTCGGCGCCCGCCTGTTGGGCCTGGCGGGCGAGGTCGACGGTGTGGCGGGTATCGGACGTGCCGATGCCGGCGACGACCTTCGCGCGGCCGTCGACCGCCTCGCGCGCCGCCCGTACGAGGTCGGCCTTCTCCGCGTCCGTCGTCGTCGGCGACTCTCCGGTCGTGCCGGAGAGGACGAGACCTTCGCAGCCTTCGGTGACCAGCTGGTCGGCCAGCTTCTGGGCGGCGGCGAGGTCGAGCGCGCCCGTACGTGTGAAGGGCGTGACCATGGCGCACAGGGCGCGGTTGAAGGGGGAGGGGCGTGGGGTTGCGTCGGTCATGAGGGGAGTGTCGGCCCGGGCGCTGTGTAGCTCCACTTAATTCTGCTACGAGGTGGTGCGAAGCACTGCTGAAGTGTTGAGGCGGAATCCGGGCAACAGGGCTGGAGTGTGCCGCTTTGCGCCAGGTTTGGCTGAGATGTGCACTTCAGGTGGCGCGGCGGGAACCCGATGAACCGCAGTGAAGATGCTGGTCAGTTCGCGAGGTGCGTGTGGTGCGAGAGATGGTGATGGCGCTTGCCGCGCCCGCGGTGATGTGTGCGAGTGGGGTCTACGCGGCGTGCGCCGTGTGGTGGCGGCGCAGGCACCCGGCGCCCGCGCCCTGGTCGCAGGCCGGGCTGCGGCTCGCGGGGGAGCGGGCGGTCGCCGTGGCCGAGGCCGTGGTGGCCGACGAGCATGCCCTGCTCGTGCAGGACGCCGACCGGACCGGTGCCAAATCGGGTCGTATGCGCCACCATGAGAGGCCGGTGACCGGCAACCGGGTCGCCGAAGGCCGTTCAGGGGAGGCGCCATGAGGCTGGGCAGGGCACTCGCCACCGGAATCGCCGAAGAAACGCCGCGGACGACCGAGCGGCCCGAGCGGCCCGAGCGGACCGAGCGGACCGAAGTGGACGGCAATGCACGGGAGTTGACGCCCGAGACCGCCGTGCGCGCCGAGGCCGTACCGGAGCCCGCCGAGGTCCCGGCCGCGCGATGAGGCTGCGGCTCCCTCAGGAGCGCCCGGCGGAGCCGCCCACCGGTTACAAGATCGCCCACCCCGTGCTCGCCGCGGACGGTGGGAGCGCCGGTTTCCTGGGTGTCTCGCTCGGTGCCGCCGCGCCCTACAAGGTGCTCGACGAGGCGCGCTGCGTATACGGGCGACGGCACCGCGCGCCGCACCGGCGCTGCGACTGCGGATTCCACTGCGTACACGAACGCCGGTGCGCGGAAGGGCTGTTGGTGCAGGCCGAGCATCGCAGGGCGGTACTGATCGAGGTGTCCGTCCTCGGGCCCTACATCCGGTTCGAGCGCGGGTTCCGCTACGGACGTCAGCGGGTGCGCGCCGCCACCGTCGGGCCGTGTCCGTGCGGCACCGAGGCGGCCGTGCTCGCCGACGCGGGGTGGGGGTGCGACGGCCGGCTGGTGCTGGAGGCGGCGTGCGCCGGGTGCGTCGAAGGGGAGGGGAGCGCAGCGACTTCCGCAGAAGGGTGGCGGCGGGCGACGGGTGGGCGGCCGCGCTGGACCCTGGAGGCGTTCGCCCGGATCGCGGGTGACGGGCTGCGGGTGCGCGCCGCACCGGGGGTGGGGCCGCGGGGGCCCGCCCCACAGATGCCCGAACCGGCCGCGGAAGCGGCACTGCTCCAGGCGCGACTCGACTGGTTCCAGGGGCAGTTGGCGCGCCTGGGGCGGGCGATGGGAAGTGGTGGGTAGTCGAGCGGGGGCGGGCTCGGCCGACCTGTGGGACCGTGAGTTCATGCGACGGATTCGGCGGTCATGAGCGGGGCCCGTGACGGCGGAAAGCCGTTCGAGATCCCGCGCGAGTTCGAGGTCGGCGTCGGCCCCCAGCAGGTGTGGGACGCCGTCACCAAGGGGTCCGGCGGCTGGCTGTGGCCCATGGAGTACGAGCCCAAGGAGGGCGGCGAGGGCCCCTTCCACTCCGTACTGACCGTGTGGGACCCGCCGCGCCGGCTCACCGTCCGCTCCGACGACCCGGCCGCCCTGCCGCCCGGACAGCCGCTCAATCAGCTCGACTGGACCATCGAGCCGCGCGACGGCGGCGCCCGGTCCCGGGTCCGCTACGTCCACAGCGGCGTCTTCACCGAGAACTGGGACGACCTCTTCGACGGCGCCGACAAGCACACCGACTTCTACCTGCACACGCTGCGCCAGTACGTGACGCACTTCGCGGGCCGCCCGATCGCCTTCGCCACGCTCGACGGGCCCGGCACCTCCGCGAACCGCGAGGCGCTCACCGCCGTCGGCCGCGCGCTCGGCCTGCCCTCCGACGCGACGGAGGGCGCGCGGGTCCGCGTCCAGGGCCCGGCCGGGCAGACCCTGGACGCCGTGCTCGACTACCGCGACGCCCATTTCCTCGGGCTGCGCACCGAGGACGCCCTGTACCGCTTCTTCGGGCGCGGCCACTGGGGCGCGCCCGTCGGCGTCAGCGTCCACGACTTCGCACAGGACGCGGACGCCGCGCGGAACGAGGGCGAGTGGGGCGACTGGCTGGCGCACGTCTTCGCGTAGCCCCTGGAGCCGGGCGGTTCTAGGGACGGAAGCGCAGTACCTGCGGGTCGTGATCGCTGATCTGGTCGTGGAACTCGCTGTTGATGTGCACGCTGTCGTACGCGAACGCGTCCTTGGCCCTGATCGACGGACTGATCAGGATCTGGTCGAGGACCTGGCTGTTGCCCTGGTAGTCATACGTATAACGCTCGTGCTTCGGCAGGGACTTGATCGCCGACCAGAGCGCGCCGCCGGCCTCCAGGCGCTGGGCCGTGCCGGAGAACTCGAAGTCGTTGATGTCGCCGAGTGCGATCACGTCCGCGTCCGGCTGCGCCTTCAGGATGTCGTTGGCGAAGGTGTTCACCACCGTCGCCTGTGCGTGCCGCTGCGTCTCCGAGGAGCGCGCGGGCGGCTGGTACTGGGAGGTCAGGCCCTGGTCGCCGCCCTTGGACGCGAAGTGGTTGGCGATCACGAAGACCGGCTTGCCGCGGAACGTGAACTCGCCGGCCAGCGGCTTGCGGCTGTTCGCCCACGCGGCGTCTCCGGGCGCCACGCGGCCGGGTGACGCGGTGAGCGCCGCCCGGCCGTTCTCGCTGGTCACGCCCACGGGTGTGGTGGCGTCGCCGCCAGGGCGGCCGGTGAAGGACACGCGGTCCGGGTTGAACAGGAAGACCTGGCGGATGTTGCCGCCCGGCTCGCCACCGTCCTTGTTGTTCTCCGGGTCGACCGAACGCCAGTCGTAGCGGGGGCCGCCCGCGGCGGCGATCGCGTCGATCAGCTTGCGCATCGTCGCGTCCGCGGCGACCGTCCCGTCGTTCTTCGCGCCGTTGTTGTCCTGGATCTCCTCCAGGGACACGATGTCGGGCGAGCGCAGACGGTCGACGATCGCGGCGGCGTGCGCGTCGAAGGTGGCGTCGGACGGGTCGAGGTTCTCCACGTTGTACGTCGCCACGGCCAGCTCGCCCGGCTTCTGCGCGCGGGTCGTCTCGGGCTGAAGTGCGGACTGCTTCATGACCCCCAACTCCCGTGCCACCAGCGTGTATCCACCGTACTGGTTGAAGTCGAGCGGGCCCTCGGTGGCGCCGGACAGGACGTCACCGACGTCGGCCGCGGGGAAGTCCGCGAGCGCGCCGAGCGACTGGATCTGCAGGCGCCCGCCGTTCTGGTCCGCGTACGAGCCGTAGCGGGTGCCGCCGTGCTTCGTGCGGTTCTCGTGCGGCTTCACGGTGACCCACAGCTCGCCGTACGCGTCGGACGCGGTGACGACCCGCGAGGAGCCGACGCGCACGTTCTGGCCCTCGAGCGACTCGTAGTAGTCGAGGGCGTACGCGCGCGGGTGCAGGGGCAGCTTGTTGACCGAGCCTTTCGCCGCCGGGTCGCCCTGTGGCGCGTACGCGCGCGGGACCGACTTGTCGCTGATCGTGGTGACCGGCACCCGGTTGCCCGAGGAGTTCACGGTCACGGTCGGCTTCGTCAGCTCGGTGAGCGACTGGTTGCCGGACGAGGCGCCGCCGGGCACGTACTCGGAGACCGTCGCGGAGACGGTGACGGAGTCCCCGACCCGCACGGTGGGAGTGGAACTCGTGAAGACGAAGACGCCCTCGCTGGTGGCCGGGTCGGCGTCCGGCTCGGTGTCCTGGAACCAGAAGCCGCGGGACGAGCCGTACGTTCTGACGCCCGTCACCACCCCCGTCACGCCGGTGACCTGCTGTCCGGCGAGCGGGGATATGCGGGTGGCGCCCTGGATGTCGTGGATGGCGACGTCGGCGGCCGCGGCCGGGTGGGCGGGGAGCGTGGCGAGGGTGCCGGACACCGCCGCGCAGGCGACGGACAGCGCGGCGAGGCGCGACCGGGACAGCACGTACTTGCTCGGCTTCATGTTCGACTCCTAGTCGGGAGAGGCGTGCGACGCCTTCTACGCGCGTCAATTTCCGTCCTGCGCCCACGAGTTGTCAAGGTTTCGGGGATGTCGGGGACATGAGGAGAAGCCGACCGGTCCGTGAACCCGGCAGCATGGGTGTAAATCCGTCTAGGCTGGGCGGTCGCAACGCAACGTAGGCCCCCTGCACGTCCCCCTAGGAGAACCAGCCGATGTCAGACAGCTCCCCCCTGCCGCCGGTGCGGCTGCCCGCCGAAGCGGAGCTGGCGCGGGACGCCCTTGCCACCCCCCTGCTGTCCCGCGCGGTGAAGCTCGCCCGCTGGGCCGGTCCCGAGACCCGGGTCGGCGCGGGCGGTGAACTCGTCGAGGAGCAGCTGCCCGCCGCCGCGGCCGAGCTGGGGCTCACCGAGACCATCGACGAGGCCGACAGTGCCGCGTACGCGAGCGAGGCCTGGCGCATCGCCGTCGACACGGGCCTCGTGGAGGTCGTCGACGAGGAAGAGGGCACCGTCACGGTCGGCGAGGAGCTCGGCACGCTCACCTCCGGCGGCCCCTCCGACGTGCTCACGGTGTGGCTGGGCGCGCTCGACACCGTGCTCGCCGACGCGAGCGTGCCCGACCTCGACGACCTGGTCGGCGCCATCGAGGAGGGCGGCGACATCGACTTCTCGCAGCTCGACTGGGACCCCGAGGCGGAGTCCGAGTTCCTGGAGGGCGTGCTCGGCAACCTCTACCTGCTGACCGTCAGCGAGGGCGGAGCGGGCGAGGAGGCCGTGCCGCTGCCCGCGCTCGCCGCGTCGATGATCGTGCCCGACGACATGGGCCAGCCGACGGACGACGTGCTGGAGCAGGTGTCCGACGCGATGATGCGGCTCGACGACCAGTTCCGGATGCTCGACCCGATCGGCCTGGTGGAGTTCCAGCCGGTCGACGAGGCGCTCATGGCCGACGCCGACGAGCCGGTCGCCGAGCCGGTCGACGACTCCGACGTCTCCCGCTACGGGATGGTGCGGCTCACCCCGCTCGGCCTGTACGGGGTCCGGGCCCGGATGCTCGACGCGGGACTGGACGCGCCGGCCGTCGGCGACCTCGCCGACAAGGGTGCCGACGCGCTGCTCGACGGCACCACCGGGTTCCCCGAGGCCGCCGCGCAGGTCGAGATCGAGCAGTGGCTCGCGCGGCGCGAACCGCTGGCCGCGGCGCGGGAGTTGTTGGGTGCGGCGCGTGGCGGCGACGAGTGGGCGCCGCTGCGGCGACTGCGGTGCCAGCAGGCGCTTTCGTTGGTCGGTGGGGAGGCGGAGCCGGCGCTGCGTGAGGTGCTCGACGATGCGGAGCTTGGGGGGCTTGCGCGGGTGTGGCTGGCCGAGCACGGGTTTGCGGATGTACCGGCGCCGTCGCAGGACCTGGTGTTCTGGTTGACCGTCGACACGATCGCCGCGCAGCTTTCCATCGAGGGGAACTCGGAGGAGTTGCAGGCGTTGGTGGAGGGGCTTGCGGCGCAGCACGGGGGGTTTTTCGCGGCGGCGTGGCGGGTGGAACATCCCGCTACCGCGGATGTGTTGGAGGCGATGGGGCGGTTGCATCCCGATAAGAAGGTGGCGAAGGAGGCGCGGAAGGCGGCGTTCAAGGCGCGGTCCGCCGGCGGGAGTTGAGGGTGCGCGGCGCCGTGGTTGCGGTCGCGGGGCTCTGCCCCGGACCCCGCGCCTCAATCGCCGGCGGGGCTTGATTTGTGCGCATTCGCCGCCGAAGAGGCATGAATGTGCGCCTCGGCGGCGAGGAGGCACGAATGGTGCGCCTCGCCGCCGAGACTTGATCTACTCAGCCGCCGCTGATGGTGCGCGCGGGACTAGCAGAGATACCGCGTCGTGTGTTTGAAGGATGAGGACGCGCCGTCGAAGCCGTATGTGCCGCGGTAGGACGGTGGGTTCTGGAATTCGCCTATCAGCGTGATCGTGGAGGCGCACGAACCCTGGCCCGACCGTTTCGCGTCCAGGCGGATGGTGTCGCCGATGAAGCCGCCCGTGATGTCCCACGGGGCTCCGCAGATGCCCGACGTGATCTGGCCGCCGGTCACCACGAACGGGTGCGTGTTCGGGTTTATCTTCGCGGTGATGGCGAAGGTGACCGAACCGTTGTTCAACTCCAGCTTGCAGTCGACCGTCAGCGCCTCCGCCGACACCTCGCGCTGCGTGGCGAACGCCTCGTCGCGGGTCTTGACCTCCGCACCCTGCGGGTTGTGGAAGCGGTGTTCCGAGCGGCTCTGGTTCTTGCCCTTGCGTGCCTGAGTGGTCATGGCGTTTCCGTCACCTCCTATGCCAGTTGCTCAGCGATCTCGACGCGCAGCAGGGTGCGCACGTTCTCGATGTGGTTCTCGACCGTGACCGTCGTCGACCCGGCGAAGAGCAGGCCGACCGCCACGTTGTCGTAGGACGTCACGAGCGAACCGGAGTCCCCGCCCGCGGACATGTTGGTGGTGAGGATCTGGTCCTTGAAGCGGGCCGTGCCCGCCGTGCCGTAGTTGACGTCGATAGTGGCGTCGACCGAGACGATCCGGCCGAAGGACACGTTCGTCGTACGGCCCGTCTTCTTCACCAGGTCGCCGACCGCGACGTTCGCCTTGCGGCGCCAGGCGCGCGGCGGTCCGCTGAAGTACTGGTCCCGCGTGGCGTCCTGGAACTGGACCTCGGCGAGCGCGCAGTCGACCACGTTGTTCTGCCGGTCGAGCGGCGTCTGCGGGGCGAACTGGATGGTGATGAAGCGGGACAGCGTGGCGATGCGGTCCGCGGGGTCCGTGCCGCCGTCGAACCGGCCGGGCTGCACGATGGCGCTGCCCAGCTGGGCCCGGTTGGAGTCGGCGAGGACGTGGTTGTTGGAGAGGATGTAGAACTTCGCCGGGGTGCCGAGGCCAGGCCCCGGCGGGTCCACCGTGGCGCCCGGCAGGAAGTCGTAGACCACGCTGCCGAGGGTGCCCGCGGTGATGGCGACGTTGCCGACCGAGAAGCCGGAGGGGCAAGGGCGCATCCGGCGTACGAGCTGCTGCGGCTCGAAGCCCTGGAGCCCGCCGAGCTCTTCGAGCAGTGGCTGGCCGTGGCCGGAGAACTGCTGGGCGATACCGCCGTCGGGGCCGTACGTGACCTCTTCGGAGCGGGCTCCGGAGGGGCGGCTCTGCCGGCGGTGGGCGGAGATATGGCCGACGGCCACGATGTCGGTCGGGGTGCCGTCGTCCATCTGACGCGGAATCACATCCCGTTCCGGCAGCAGGGATTCGGGTACTTTCTGGGTCACGAAGACGAGGACGGCCTCCTCGCCCGTCGGCTCGCCGTTCGACCATTTCACGCCGTGGCCGAAGCCGACCACATTGGCAAGGGGCGCCTCGCGCCGCAGGAAATCACTGGTCGCTTGCTGCCGGGAGCTGTCGCTGAGCTGCCCTCCGGCGGGTCCGCGCATCAATTCGGGCTGGCGCACGCCAGACCACCTCTATTCCCCTGACTTGCCGCTGAAGTGCGGGGGACCCCTCACCGCTCGTCGTTTTGGGCGTGCACGTCGCCGATCGCGAGCACACGCACCGGTACCCCGTCGAGCGCTTCGGGGACGACGTCCTCCGCACGGAGCCGGTCGCGGGGCACTTTGCGGGTCACGAAGACGACGATGACGTCCTCGCCCGAGTGTTCGTCCTTCCCGGTCCCGACTCCGGTGACATTGGCCAGCCTCATCAGCCGGCTCTCATGGAGGGCGCGTGCCTGGCGTACGTCCACGGCCCGCACCTCCGAACTGTCTTCTGCCGCCTGTCTATTGCCGCACGGCAGACCGGTCAAGGTGTACCGCGCGAAATACGGAGACGTCACGTACGCAGGTACGAGGCGCCGTTCAGGTCGAGGACGGTGCCGGAGGCCCACTGCGCGGCCGGTGAGGCGAGCCACAGGACGGCATCGGCGATCTCCTCGGCCGACGCCACGCGGCCGAACGGGCTCTGCGCGCGCACCTCGTCGGTCAGCCGGTGCGCCACCCGCTCCGTCTCGATGAAGCCGGGCGCCACCGACGCCACCCCGATCCCGTGCGGCGCGAGCGCCACCGCGAGGGACTGGCCGAGCGCGTGCACGGCCGCCTTCGTCGCCCCGTACGCCGGGTGGTCGGGCTCGCCCTTGAAGGCGCCGCGCGAGCCGATGTTGACGATCCGGCCCGCCGTGCCCTGCCCGATCATGCGCCGCGCGGCGAGGTGGCTGAGGTTCGCGGTGCCGAGCAGATTGACGGAGACGTGGCTCTGCCACAGCCGGGCCCACTCCTCGTACGAGGTGGTGGCCGGCGGATGCGGCAGGTTCACGGCCGCGTTGTTGACCAGGACGTCGAGGCCGCCGAGGCCGTCCGCCGCCCGCTCGGCGACGGACTGCGCGCCCTCGGGGTCGGAGATGTCGCCGCCGACGAGGACGTGCCCGTCACCCGTGAGCGAGTCGAGCGTGGCCCGCGCCTCGTCCTCCCGCGAGCCGTAGTGCACCGCCACCCGGTCGCCGTTCGTCGCGAAGGCGCGGGCGAGCGCCCGGCCGAGGCCCCGCGAGGCCCCGGAGACGAGGACCCGGCGGCCGGAGGGCGGAAGATTCACGGAATTCACGGATGTCACGGCAGTGGGCCCCTCGACGTCGGACGGTGTTCAACCGCCGTTTATACGCGAGCGAGAACGTATGGCCGAAAACAGGGCCCGTTCACTCTCATCGATCACCACGGGAGACAGCCACCATGTCGCTCACTCGCAGGGACTTCACCAGACGATCCGCGGCCACCGGCGCGGGCATCGCGCTCGCCGGGTCCGTCGGCTCCCTGGCCACCGCGCCGAACGCCCTCGCGGCCACCGACGACGGGGGCGTCGACGTACTCAAGGGCAAGGACAAGGGCAAGGGCGGGGGAGTCGGCTACGGTCCGCTGATCGACGACCCCGACGGCATCCTCGCGCTGCCCGAGGGCTTCTCGTACACGGTCATCACGTACTGCGGGAAGACCAAGCTGGAGTCCGGTGAGTTCACGCCCTCCAACCACGACGGCACCGCCACCTTCGCGGGCCCGCGCGGCGCCACGCTGCTCGTCAACAACCATGAGCTGGCGGGCGCCCGTGCCGACTGGCCGCACCCGGTGCCGCTGACCGAGGGCCTCGTCTACGACCCGATGGCGGCCGGCGGCTGCACCGTCGTGGAGGTCCGCAGGGGCGGCGAGGTCGCCGAGTGGGTCGGCATCGCCGGCACGGCCACCAACTGCGCGGGCGGGCACACCCCGTGGAACACCTGGCTGACCTGCGAGGAGACCGAGGACAAGGCCGGCAAGTACGGCTTCACCAAGGACCACGGCTACGTCTTCGAGGTCGACCCGGTCGACCATCCCCAAGCTCTCAACTCCGTTCGAGCAGGGGAGACCCCATTCGCCAACAGGTCCCCGAAGCCCATCAAGGCCTTCGGCCGCTACGCGCACGAGGCCGTCGTCATCGACCCCAAGCGCGGCCACGCCTATCTCACCGAGGACGCCTCGGGCCCCAACGGCCTGCTCTACCGCTGGGTTCCGCCGAAGGGCTTCGAGCACGGCCGCGGCAAGCTGCGCACCCTCGCCGACGACGCGGGCGTGCTGCAGGCGACCCGGTGCTTCGACTCGGGCGGCCGCTTCGTCGACGACCTGTCCCGCGCCACGAAGATCGGCACGACGTACGGCGTGGACTGGGTCGACGTCCCCGACCGCGACGCCAAGTCGGTCTCCACGCGCAAGCAGTTCAAGGACGGCGAGATCACCCGCGCCCGCAAGCTCGAGGGCATGTGGTGGGGTGACGGCGGCGCCTACGTCGTCTCCTCGTTCGCCCGCGAGGAGAGCCCCGTCGCGCACGACGGCCAGGTCTGGTTCTACGACCCCAAGCGCCGCACGCTGACGCTGAAGGTGCTGCTCGGCGTGAACCCGGACCCGTCGAAGGACGGCGCCCTCGACGGCCCGGACAACATCACCGTCTCCCCGTACGGCGGTCTGGTCATCTCCGAGGACGGCGAGGGCATCCAGCACCTGTTCGGGGCGACCGAGCGGGGCCGTACGTACCCGATCGCGCGCAACGACCTGAACATCGGGACCGCGGCGGAGCCGGAGTACAGCGAGATGACGGGCGTGACGTTCTCGCCCGACGGCTCGACCCTCTACGCGAACATCCAGAACCCCGGCATCATGCTGGCGATCAAGGGCCCCTGGAAGCGCCAGAAATAACGGGAGTCACTGGAGCGGGTCCACCGGCGGCGCCTCGCGTTCCGCGGCGATCCGGTGGACCCGCCCCCGCACCGCGTACCAGCCGATCGTCAGGCACACCGCGATCGGGATCAGCATCAGCACCGTGTTGCGGCCCGCACCGTCCTTGTCGAACCACATCATCACGATCACGGCGAGCAGGAACGCGATCGTGGTCAGCTCGATCCACGGCGAGGCCCACAGCCGGAACGCGGGCCGGTGCACGACGCCCTCCCGCGCCCGCCGCACGAACACCAGGTGACAGAGCATGATCATGACCCAGGTGGAGATGACGCCGAGCGAGGAGACGTTCGTGACGATGGCGAACGCGTCGTCCGGCAGCCACGCGTTGAGCGCGACCCCGAACATCGCCACCGTCGCCGTCAGCAGGATCCCGCCGTACGGGACATGGCTGCCGCTCATCCGGGCCGTGAAGGACGGGGCCGAGCCCGCCATCGACATCGAGCGCAGGATGCGGCCCGTGGTGTAGAGCCCCGAGTTGAGCGAGGACATGGCGGCGGTCAGCACCACCAGGTTCATGATCCCGCCCGCCGACGGCACCCCGATCTTCGACAGGACCGTCACGAACGGGCTCTCGTTCGCCGAGTACGCCGTCCAGGGCAGCAGCAGTGTCAGCATCACGACCGAGCCGACGTAGAAGATGCCGACACGCCACATGATCGAGTTCACGGCCTTCGGCACGACCTTCTCCGGCTCCGCGGTCTCGCCGGCCGTCACGCCGACCATCTCGACCGCCGCGTACGCGAAGACCACGGTCTGGGTGATGAGGACGACCGGCAGCACGCCCAGCGGGAAGAATCCGCCGTTGTCGCTGATGAGCGAGACACCCGGGTCGTAGGTCCCGTCCACCGGCTTCCCTGTCACCAGGAAGAAGATCCCGATCAGCAGGAACAGCACCAGGGCCGCCACCTTCACGATGGCGAACCAGAACTCCATCTCACCGAAGCTCTTCACGGAGATGAGGTTGATGGTCAGCACGATCGCGAGGGCGACCGCGGCCAGCGCCCACTGCGGGATCGTCGTGAACATCGACCAGTAGTGCACGTACAGGGCGACGGCGGTGATGTCGGCCATCCCGGCCGATGACCAGTTCAGTACGTACATCCAGCCGGCCACGAACGCGCCCCGCTCGCCGAGGAATTCGCGCGCGTAGCTGACGAAGGAGCCGGAGGACGGCCGGTGGACGACCAGTTCGCCCAGCGCCCGCACCACGAAGAAGGCGAACATGCCGCAGATCGCGTAGGCGAACGCGAGGGCGGGTCCCGCCTTCGCGAGGTTGCCGCCCGCACCGAGGAAGAGCCCCGTGCCGATCGCCCCACCGATCGCGATCATGCTGATGTGGCGGGGCTTGAGGCTCTTGCTGTACCCGAGGTCACCGGCGTCGGCGACCCCTTCGGCGGTGATCGGGTCGTCCAGGTGGGGGTCTTCACCCGCCGGTCCGGTTCGGTGGCCTTTGTGCATGTTCACGTCGGGCACTCTCGCAAATTAACCGCCCGGCGTCGCAGCTACGCGCCGCAGGCGTGCGGGGCCGAGAAAAGTCCCCCGCAAAATCGCCGGGTAAGGGAACGGTAAAGCGGGGTCGGTCGTTACCCCAGGCATGACCGCAATGACTCCCGGCTCGAACATCCCGCTCACCGTGCAGCGCGTGGCGGTTGACGTCACGGCGCCCGTGCGGCTCGACGTATCGGGCCTGCTGCTCACCGCCGACGGCAAGGTGCGCTCGGACGACGACTTCATCTTCTACAACCAGCCCTCGGGGCCCGGTGTGACGTACACGTCGGGGGGCGGCACCGCGCCGGACTCCATCACGGTGGACACGTCCGCCGTGCCGCCGGGCATCGAGAAGATCGTCGTCACCGCGAGCCCGGACGCCGCGGGCCAGTCGTTCCAGGGCGTCGAGCCGACGGCCACGATCCGCGGCGCGGACGACGGCTCGGTCCTCGCCACGTTCACCCCGCCGCAGCTCGGTGCGGAGACGGCGCTGGTGGTCATGGAGGTGTACCTGAGGAACGGCGCGTGGAAGGCGCGCGCGGTGGGCCAGGGGTATGCGAACGGTCTGGCGGGTATCGCCACGGACTTCGGCGTGTCGGTGGAGGAGCCGGCGGCCCCCGCGGCACCCGCCGCCGCCCCGGCCCCGCAGGCCGCGCCCGCCCCGCCGGTGGCCGCGATGCCCGCGCCGACGACGCCGCCGGTGGACCCGCGGACGGCCCCGCCCCCGCCGGTCGCCGCGCCTGCCGCGGCCGCGCCCGCGTCTGCCCCGGCGCCCGGCTCCGGGAAGATCAACCTCGACAAGGGCCGCGTCTCCCTCCAGAAGAACCAGACGGTGTCCCTGGTCAAGGGCGGCAAGCCGCTGCTCTCGCAGATCAAGATGGGCCTCGGCTGGGAGCCCGCCTACCGCGGCAAGGACATCGACCTGGACGCGTCGGTCATCGCGTACGGGCCGCAGCGCAACCACGTCGACAGCTGCTACTTCGGCAAGCTCTCGATCGTGGGCGGCGCGATCAAGCACTCCGGCGACAACCTCACGGGCGAGGGCGGTGGTGACGACGAGGTGATCGTCGTGGACCTGGGCCGCATCCCGCAGGAGGTCACGGGCCTGGTCTTCACGGTGAACTCGTTCACGGGACAGAAGTTCACCGAGGTCGCCAAGGCGTACTGCCGCCTCGTCGACGCGGCGACGGACGAGGAGCTGGTCCGCTTCGACCTCACGAACGCCGAGGCGCAGACGGGCGTGATGATGGCGAAGCTGATCAAGCAGTTCTCCGGCGAGTGGGAGATGACGGCGATCGGCGAGTTCGTGAAGTCACGGACGGTGCGCGGAATGGTGAAGCCCGCGGCGAAGGCGCTGTAGGGACGCGGCGACGGTTGTGAACAGCAACTGTTCACTCGGATGGCGGCACTCGGCGTATCCGGCCGGGCCGTGCCCCGTGCCCCTCCATGGGGCCGAAACGGCCCGTTCACCAGGCGTAACGGCTACACCGAGTGAAGCCCCTTGTTGCGAACTTTCCCGGTACGGCGCGCGATGGACCTGAGGCACATGGCCCAAGCGGCGGCCACCAGCCGCCTCCATGTCCCGAAGGGAGTGATCACGCATGACGCAGAGCGAGATCAACAACCCCGATGCCCTTGTGGGGCTCACCGCCTATGACCGCACTGGGGAGAAGATCGGCAGCGTCGAGCGGGTCTACCTCGATGACAGGACAGGCAACGCCGACTGGGTGACGGTCAAGACGGGCCTCTTCGGCATGAAGGAGACCTTCGTGCCGCTCAGGGGTGCCACGCACGACAGCGAGCGGCTCAACGTGCGGTACACCAAGGAAGCGGTCAAGGACGCGCCGCGGGTCGACGCCGACCAGCACCTCGACGAGTCCGAGAAGAGCGAGCTGTACACGCACTACGGCATGACGCGCCCCTCGACGGGCGCGGCCGACACCCAGCCCCAGCGACCGGCCCAGGCCGACACGGGGCGGATGGGGGCGGCGGGCACGGCCGGCACGGCGGGTGCCGCGGGCGCGGCCGGTGCCATGGGCGCCGGAGCCGGCGCACGTTCGGACGCCGGGCGGCACGCGGGTGCCGGCGCACGGGAACCTGCCATGCGCTCCGGAGCCGGCGCGGACGGCGACCGCAAGGCCGACGAGATGATCCGCTCCGAGGAGCGCCTGCGTGTGGGCGTCGAGGAGCAGGAAGTCGGCCACGCGCACCTGCGCAAGACCGTGGAGACGGAGAACGTCACCACGTCGGTGCCCGTGTCCCACGAAGAGGTCCGCGTCGTGCGCGAACCGATCCGTGAGGGCGACGGCGGGAAGGCCACCATCGGCGAGGGCGAGACCGAGGTGACGCTGCACGCGGAGCGTGCGGTCGTCCGGAAGGAGACCGTTCCGGTCGAGCGCGTCCGCCTTGAGACCGAGAAGGTCACGGAGACGAAGGAGGTCTCCGACACCGTCCGCAAGGAGAAGATCGAGTTCGACGAGCCGAAGGACGACGGCATGCCCGGTGAGGGTCGGGGCCGTCGCGGGCCGCGCCACTGACCGCAGCACACAGCAGTGGGGGCCCCCCCGGGCGGCCGGCCCCCCCAGCGGTGTGGGGCGGCCCCCACACCCAATTACGGGCCCCCCCCCCGGCGGAAA
>NZ_JBEOVM010000124.1:0-18145 GCF_040295505.1 Streptomyces sp. NPDC002790
GGGGGGGTGGGGGGGGCGCCCCCCCGGGGGGGGGGGCCCCCCCCCCCCCCCCGGGGGGGGGGGGGGGGGGGGGGGGGGGGCCCCCCCCCCCGAGGCGTCAACCCCGTTGCGCTGAACGGGGCGGGCCGTCCGACGGATCAACCGCCGGACGGCCCCCGCCCGGACAACACCTCGCCATACGCCTGCATCAGATCCGGCAACCTCAACGTCGCCAGATCATCCCTCGTGGGCTCCACCACATACCCGGTAAGCCGCAGATCGCGATACGCACACGACTTCTCGTACAGCGTCCGCAGAAACCTCCCGTTCCCGAGCTCGTCGATCCACCCCTGATCGACGACATGCCCGGCGATGGACCGCAACTCGTCCAACGCCTCCTCGTCCCACACATCCCCGTTGTCCGCCGCCAACACCTCCCCGATGGAAGTGAGTTCGAGCGGCCGGTACGACGGAAAGTCGACCCGCGACGTGAACCGCGAGGACAGCCCGGGGTTGGCGGCGAGCAGCCGGTCCATCCCCTCCGGATACCCGGCGAGGATCACCACGAGGTGGTCCCGGTTGTCCTCCGCCCGCTTCAGCAGCACCTGAAGCGCCTCGTCGCCGTACGCGTCGCCCTTCCCGTAACCGGAGTTGGACAGCGCGTACGCCTCGTCGACGAACAGCACCCCACCCAACGCGGAGTCGATCAGCTCGTTCGCCTTGACCGCGGTCTGCCCCAAGTACTCGCCCACCAGGTCCGCCCGCTGCGCCTCCACGAGGTGGTCCCCGCCGAGCAGCCCGAGGGCGTAGAAGACCCGCCCGAGAATCCGCGCCACGGTCGTCTTGCCCGTACCCGAGGGCCCGGAGAAGACGAAGTGCCGCTTCGGGGGCTGGACCGGAAGTCCCTGCCCGGAGCGGAGCCGCGCCATGTTCAACTGGGCGGACAGCGCCTTCACTTGGCGCTTCACGGGCTCCAGGCCCACCATCCGCTCCAGCTCGCTGAGCGCCTCCTCCAGGAGCGCCGGATCCGTGCTGCTGGCCGGTGGCGGTGCGGGCACCGGCACCACGGCCTTCTCCCGCACCATGTCGGCGTCGTCGGCGGCCGCGGCGCCGGGAGGCGGCAGGTCGGGGTCGGTCACCTTCAGGTCGCGCCCGTCGCTCTCGTACAACGGATCGCCCGGGTCACCGTCGAACCCGTCCTGATACCCCGTCATGGACAGCGGCGTCAGATCGGTTCCGTCGCCGAAGTCCCCGTACCCGTCCCCCTCGGCGATCGCCGCGAGCCGCGCGGAGGTGTCCATGAAGGCGGGGTCGACCCGGTGCACCGCCCGGTACAGGGGGAGCGCTGCCGCCGAACGCCCGGTGCCCTCATGGGCCCTGGCCAGCCAGTAGCGCAGCTCCTTGCGCTGCGGCTGCTCGCTGCGACAGCGCATCAGGGCCGACGAGAGCAGCGGCTCCGCCTGCCCGTACATCTCCAGGCGCACCCGGGCCATGCCCCCGAAGAGTCCGGCCTCGATGCCGAGCATCGGGTCGTCGGTCAACGGGTCGGTGTGCCGGACCAGTTGGTCCCAGTCCTTCACCAGGTACGAGCGGCAGGCGTGCAGGAACCGCACCTGCGGGTCCGCGTCGAACGGCGGCAGGGTCGCCAGCGCCCGGTCCAGGTCCGGGACATGGCGCCCGTCCAGCCAGTGCGAGGCGTGCGCGAGCAGCAGATCGCGCGGATGTTCAAGGACCGGCTGCACCCACCAGCCCAGCCAGTACCAGGAGTTGAGTGTGCGTCGGTGGCGCACGCGCTGCTCCCCGAACCGGTCGCGGTGCCGGAACATGCGCAGCAGCGCCGTCGTCGTGTCGACGCGCAGGGCGTGCAGCCCGAGC
This sequence comes from Streptomyces sp. NPDC002790, assembly GCF_040295505.1. NCBI lineage: Bacteria > Bacillati > Actinomycetota > Actinomycetes > Kitasatosporales > Streptomycetaceae > Streptomyces > Streptomyces sp. NPDC002790. Next base: position 1,855 of record NZ_JBEOVM010000124.1, read on the forward strand.
CAGCCGTCGGCCATCCCCGGGTCCATCCGTACCGCCGTGCGGAATTCGTCCTCCGCCTGCGGATAGGCGCCCATGGTGTAGGCGTCGACGCCTCGCAGCCAGGCGAGGTCGGCCGGGCCGGCCTGTGCACCGGTGCCGAAGTCCATCACGTCCCCCACAAACCGTGCCCCCGATGAACCGCTCTGTCATGGACGGGAGTTGTCACGATGCGGACAGCGAGCCGTCCGTAGACCGCACCGAGGGCATCGTACCCGCGGGGGCGAGCTCGGCCGTAGGGCGCGACCCGGTCGGATAGGGGCACGAGCGGGGGGATTCGGTGCAGGTGAGCGCCGTGCGGGATGGTCACCCAGGGTGAGCGAAGCGCGCCTCGGCGCAGCCACGAAGGGGTGTTGTGGGCAGAACGAAGCCCCCGATCACGGGGGAACAACCGGGGGCCTCGCGTCTGTAGGCGGTCCCGAAAGGCCGCACATTGAGAACGTAAGTCCTGTACGGCCCCTCGGTCAAGCAGAGTTGAGGCTCTCGCGGAAAGTGACGGAAGGCCGTTTCCACAGGTTCACCGCACCGCTGGCGGTCCGTCACCGTAAGTGACGAACCCCTTCAAGGGTGGGATCCCGCCAGGCCCTTCGCGCACCTCATATCCCTCTGGACACTCGCGTACCAAAAGGTGTGCGAAGGGGAGGGACGGGTTCACTTGGAAGTGCTCCCGCTCCGCTGGGATCCAGCCGTCCCAGAACTCTCGCTGCGCCTCTCCGTCCCGCGCCCGCCCCCGCGCCCACGCGGCCTCACGGGGCATGTCGAGCCACATCAACATCGCGAGTTCCGGCCGAAGTTCGCTCCGCCCCGCCCCTACGCCCTCGATCAGGACGACGTCGGCCGCCGGAAGCTCGCACCTGGCGGTGTAGCGGCGGGCGTGCCAGTCGTACGTCTCGTAGTGCGCGGACGCGCCGCGGGAGAGCGGGTCGAGGATCTGGGTGCGCAGGCGCTCGGTCCACGCGAAGAGCGCGTCGTGGCTCGCGAGGTCGTCGAGCCGCAGGACGGGCGCCCCGCCGAGCGCCTCCGCGAGCCGCACCGCGAGTGTCGACTTGCCGGAACCCGCGTGCCCGTCGATGCCGACGAGCCGCACGGGGCCGCAGGACGGCGGCAGTCGGCGGATCCGGTCGGCGCAGTCGGCGAGGGGCACATGGTGGTAGCTCACGGCCGCAAGGGTACGACGCCGCCCGGATCGGTTTCGTACGCGCCGCCGCAGGTCATGCCAGTGGTGAAGACCAATATTTGTGCCGGTGCCCCGCTGCGAAACGCTGGTGGAAATCCCGCCCCGACGGCCATAGTTGGCGCACCCTGTCACGTCAGTCTCCGTCACCTCCGTCAGAACCGACGACCGCCAGAACCGACGACCGAGGGATCAGCCGATGACCCGACCCGAAACCCCGTCCCCGCTCTCCAGGAGAACCGTCCTCGCGGCGGCCGCGGGCGTCGCGCTCGCCACGACGGCCGCGACGGGCCCCGCGCGCGCCGCCACGCCCGCGCAGCAGTCCGCAGGGACCGCACGGAAAGCCGTGAACCGCCCCGTGGACAACCGCACCTGGACGACGTCCGTCGACTGGCGCTCCGGCACCGCGCACGGCACGCGCGTCGTGGGCGGCGCGCGCCCCGGCGTGACGATCGCCGCGCCCGCCGGCACGACGACGTACAAGGATCCGCACCTGAACAAGACGGCCGAGTGGGAGTACGCCGAGTGGCTCTCCCCGGTCCACGCGCTCTCGGTCCCCGCCACCGAGGTCGTCGCGTCCTGGAACGCGCACACCCCGAAGGGCACCTGGATCCAGATCGAACTCCAGGGCACCTACACAGACGGCGCCGCGACCCCCTGGTACGTGATGGGCCGCTGGACCGCGGGCGACGACAAGGACGCGGACATCCGCCGCACGTCCGTGGACGACCAGTCGGACGGTAAGTCGAGCATCTGGACGGACACGTTCTCCATCGACGACGCGGCCTCGGGCCTGCGCCTCGCCTCGTACCGGCTGCGCCTCAGGCTGCTGCGCGCGCCGGGCTCGAAGGCGGCGCCGACGGTGTGGCGCCTGGGCGCGATGGGCTCGGACGTCCCGGACCGCTTCACGGTCCCCGCGTCCACGCCGGGCCTCGCCAAGGAGCTGAAGGTCCCGCGCTACTCGCAGAACATCCACGTCGGCCAGTACCCCGAGTACGACAACGGGGGAGAGGCCTGGTGCAGCCCCACCTCCTCGCAGATGATCATCGAGTACTGGGGCCGGAGGCCGACGCCCGAACAGCTCGCCTGGGTGGACCCCTCGTACGCCGATCCGCAGGTCTGCCATGCGGCCCGTCATACGTATGACTACCAGTACGAGGGCTGCGGCAACTGGCCGTTCAACGCGGCGTACGCGGCGACGTACAAGGACCTGCAAGGTGTCGTCACCCGCCTCTCCTCGCTCGCCGACCTGGAGAAGCTGATCGCGGCCGGCATCCCGGCCATCACCTCCCAGTCGTTCCTCAAGGAGGAGCTGACCGGCGCGGGCTACGGCACCTCGGGACACCTGATGACGGTCATCGGCTTCACCGCCGACGGCGACGTGATCGCCAACGACCCGGCCTCACCCAGCGATGCGGCGGTCCGCCGCGTCTACAAGAGGCGTGAGTGGGAAAATATCTGGCTGCGGACCAAGCGGTACGACGCCACCGGCAAGGTCGTCTCCGGCACCGGCGGCGTCTGCTACCTGTACTTCCCGGCCACCCCGACCGACAAGCAACGCAAGGCGCTGGCCGCGGTGGGCGTGCGCTGAAAGATCGGGGCTCCGCCCCGGACCCCGCCGGCGATGAGGCGATCTTTCAGCCCCTGCGGCGATTGAGCAGGCCCGTCCGGCAGGACTTTCGGGAAGGGGCGGGGCGGGGCATACAAATAGCCCGCGTCACCCCGTGACGGGTAGCACCGCCCAGTCGGGGTGGCCCGGCATCGGCGGCGTCCGGGACCCGTACAACCACGGCCGCAGGAAACCGGCCAGGTCCTTGCCGGCGGCCTTCGAGGCGAGCGCAATGAAGTCGGCCGTCGACGCGGTCCGCCCCCGGTACTGGGTGCCCCACGCCCGTTCGATCCTGGCGAAGGCCTCCGCACCGACCCGCTCGCGCAGCGCGTACAGGACGAGCGCCGAGCCGTCGTAGCGCATCCGCTTGAAGAGGTTCGGCTCCGTGGGCTCGGCCGGGGCGCCGTAGTCGTGGCGCCACTGGTCGTGGTTCTCGTAGGCCGTTTTCATCGCGGCCTCGAAGCTGTCGCCGCCGTGCTCCTCGGAGTACCAGCGCTCGTAGAAACGGGCGTGGCCCTCGCTCAGCCACAGGTCGGACCAGGTGGCGATCCCGACGCTGTCGCCGAGCCACTGGTGGGTCAGCTCGTGGACGAGATTGCGCTCGGCGTCGACCTTCGTACCGAGCAGATCCGCCTTCGGCACGAGGGACAGCGTCTGCGTCTCCAGGGCCACCCCGAGGTCCGTGTCGCCGACGAGGACGCCGTACCGGTTGAAGGGATAGGGGCCCAACTTCTCCCGCAGCCACGCCAGATGAACGGGTGTCAGGTCGCGGTACTGCTTGGTCGGCGCCACGAGCGCGTCCGGAACGACATCGCGCAGCGGCAGCCCGCCAGGGCCCTTGCTGTCGATCAACGTGAACTTTCCGACGGCCAGTTGGACCAGCTGCGTCGCGATCGGCTGCTCGGAGTCGTACGTCCAGCGGACCCGCCCGTCGCTCCGCTCGGTGCGGTCCACGAGGCGCCCGTTCGCGACGGCCGTGCGGTCGGCCGGGGTGGTCACGTGGAACGTGACGGGGGCGCGTCGGCTCGGGTGGTCGTTGGCCGGGAAGATCATCTTGGCGCCGTTGGGCTGCGGGTACAGGACCGTCCCGTCGGGCGTCGGGATCCAGCCGTAGTCCTCGATCGCGTCGTCGCGGTGGCGCACCTGCGTCGGGTCGGCGGTGTACCGGACCTTGACGGTGAAGGCGCTGCCCCTGGGGATCGGTGAGGCGGGCGTGACGATCAGCTCGTCGCCCTCGCGGCGGGTCTGCGCGGCGCGGCCGTTCACGGTCACCGAGTGGAGTTCGTTGCCGGCGAAGTCGAGGTCGAAGCGGGACAGCGCCTGCGTCGCCGTGGCCCTGACGGTGGTGGCGGCGGCGAACGGGGTCCTCGGCGCCTGCCAGTCGAAGTCGAGCGTGTAGTGGCGCACGGTGTAACCCCCGTTCCCGTCGAGCGGGAACATCGGGTCGCCGAGGCCCGCGGCGCCCGGCGCCGGGCTGTCGGTGGCCGCCCGGGAGACGGCCGCCGGGCCGGTCAGCGCCGCGGTGACGGTGATCGCCGCGGCGAGGGCGAGACGGGTTCTGCGGCGTGGAATCCGGTACGCACTCATCGGGAACCTTCCGGTCGGACGGAACGCGTCGCTGTGTGGGACGCGCGACGCGGCGGCCCGGTTGTACGTGACCAAGGTCTCGGCGGCGCGCCGCCGATCCGATGGCAAGGTGGAGAAGGCGCCACAGGGGGCATGGGCGCAGCCGGGGGAGTCAGGCCCATCACCGCGACCCGAGCGAGACACCCATGACCGCACATTCCGCCGCCGCTTCCACGCCCGCCACGCCCGCCGCGCGCGCTCGCACCGGCGGGCCCGACGACAACGGGCCGAAGATCCTCGAACACGTCCTGGGCTGGACCTTCGTCGTGGTCCTCGCGATGCTCGTCACACAGCTCGGCCTGATGTGACCGGTCCGTCGCCCACCGCGACGTGACGTTCGCCATCACGGCCACCGCCGGGCAGGCGTGCGGGCGCCTCGGAAAGTGCCATACTGCGGCATTCGCAAGGAGTCCGAGACCAGGGCCGGAATTGAAGACTAGCCACCAGCGGGTGCGCGGCACCGAACGCTCCGCCACTCGCCGCGCCGAACTCATCGCCATCGGACGGAAGTTGTTCGCCGACACGTCCTACGACGCGCTGTCCATGGACGACATAGCGCAGCACGCGGGCGTGGCCAAGGGGTTGATCTACTACTACTTCGAGTCCAAGCGCGGCTACTACCTCGCGATCATCGAGGAGTCCGTCGGCGAACTCGTCGACGGCGCCAGCAGCGTCGGTGACCTGGCCCCCGTCGAGCGGGTGCACCGCACGGTCGAGGGTTATCTGCGCTACGCGGAGCGGAACCAGGCGGCGTACCGCACGATCGTCACGGGCGGCGTGGGCTTCGACGCCCAGGTGCAGGCCATCAGGGACGAGGTGCGCGACGCGCTGATCGCCACCATCGCCCGCGCCGCGTACGGGACTTCGCGCGTACCGCGGCTCGCGCGGACGGCGCTGCTTGGCTGGCTGTGCAGCGTCGAGGGCATCACGCTCGACTGGATCGGCCACCACGAGCTCGAACGGGACACGGTGCGCGCCCTGTTGGTGCGCACACTCGGCGAAACCCTGCGGGTGATCGAGGAGTTCGAACCCTCGTACCCCGCGCCAGTGCTCCCCTGACCGCACGCGCGCGTACGGCCAGGGGAGCACATCGCCTTACCTGTAGGGCTAGTTGATCGCCTTGATCAGCTCACCGTCCGAGGTGTCACCGGACAGCTCCCAGAGGAAGGTGCCGCCCAGGCCCTGCTCGCTCTTGTAGTCCATCTTTCCGGCGATGGTCGCCGGGGTGTCGTAGCTCCACCAGTCGTTCCCGCAGTGCGCGTACGCCGTGCCGCCGACCGTGCCGGTGGCCGGGCACTTGCTCTTCAGCTCCTTGTAGTCGTCGATGCCCTGCTCGTACTTGCCGGCCGCGGGCCCTGTCGCCGTGCCACCGGGAGCGTCCTGTGTGACGCCGGTCCAGCCGCGCCCGTAGAACCCGATCCCGAGCAGCAGCTTGGAGGCGGGCACACCCATCTCCTTGAGCTTCGCGACGGTGGCAGAGCTGTGCCAATCCGCCTTCGGGATCCCGTCGTACGAGGTCAGAGGCGAGTGCGGGGCGGTGGGCCCCTTCGCGTCCCAGGCGCCGAAGAAGTCGTACGTCATCGGGTTGTACCAGTCGACGTACTGGGCGGCGCCCGCGTAGTCGGCGGCGTCCAGCTTGCCGCCCTCCGAGGCGTCGGCCGGGATGGCCGAGGTGACCAGGTAGTCGCTGCCGAACTTCGAACGCAGCGCCGACATCAGGTTCTTGTAGGCGTCGCGCCCGCTGGTGTCACAGGTGAGGCCGCAGGCGTTCGGGTACTCCCAGTCGATGTCGATGCCGTCGAAGACATCGGCCCACTTGGAGTTCTCGACCAGGTCGTAGCAGGACTGGGCGAACGCGGCCGGGTCCTTGGCCGCCTCGCCGAAGCCACCGGACCAGGTCCAACCACCGAAGGACCAAAGGATCTTGAGGTCCGGGTGCTTCTTCTTCAGCTTCAGGAGCTGGTTGAAGTTGCCGCGCAGCGGCTGGTCCCAGGTGTCGGCGGCGCCGTCCACGGACTGGTCCGCGGTGTACGCCTTGTCGGTCGCGGCGTAGGAGTCGCCCATCGCGCACTTGCCGCCCTGGACGTTGCCGAACGAGTAGTTGATGTGCGTGAGCCTGTCGGCGGAGCCCGACGTCTCGATGTTCTTGACGTGGTAGTTCCGGTCGTAGACACCCCACTCGGTGAAGTATCCGACGACCTTCGAACCGGCCGCTTTCGGCTCGGTGTCGCTCTGCTGCTGTGCGGAGGCGCCGCCCGCGCCGGCGAGCAGTCCTGCGCCGAGGGCGGCGCAACACGCGGCGGAGAAGAGGGCCTTGAGGCCTCTGCGGGGGAGGTGCGGTCTGAGCATCGTGTCTCCTCGTGGGGGGAGGGGAGCGTGGGGTTGGTGCCGTGGACCTGCGCGCCGCACATTAGAAGGACTAGACCAGTGGGGTCAATGGTACGAACCAATTCCGCCGCCGCGGAAAAACTTTGAGTAAGCGGTCGTTAACCAGTGACGGGGCGCTCCGGATCGGGAATACTCAACACGCCGCGCCCTCTTGGTCTGCGCTTTCCGTGATCCGGAAGGGCAGCATCGGCCCGGCAGTGACCATCCGGCGACGCCCGCCCACCCGGCGGTCGCCGCCGCAGTGCCCGCCCAGGGAGGAGAGCGTCGCCATGCCGGAGCCAGGAGTCGAGCGCCAGTTGCCGACGGACGAAGCTCAGGATCTGATGCGGCTCGTCCGCGACATCGCGCAGCGGGAGATCGCCCCGCGCGCGGCCGAGGACGAGGAGGCGGGCCGCTTCCCGCGCGAGACTTTCCGGATCCTCTCCGAGTCGGGACTGCTCGGGCTGCCCTACGACGCCGAGTTCGGCGGCGGCGAGCAACCGTACGAGGTCTATCTCCAGGTCCTGGAGGAGCTGGCGGCCGCCCGCCTCACGGTGGGCCTCGGCGTCAGCGTGCACTCACTGTCCTGCCACGCCCTCGCGAACTTCGGGACGAAGCAGCAGCGTGCCGAGCACCTGCCCGCGATGCTGGGCGGCGGCCTGCTCGGCGCCTACTGCCTGTCGGAGCCGTCCTCCGGTTCCGACGCGGCGTCCCTGCACACCAAGGCGATCCGCGAGGGCGACGAGTGGGTGCTCACGGGGACGAAGGCCTGGATCACCCACGGCGGCGTGGCCGACTTCTACACGGTCCTGGCCCGCACCGGAAGTGAGGGCGCGCACGGCATCACGGCGTTCCTGCTGCCCGGTGACGCGGCGGGGCTGAGCGCGGCGGTGCCCGAGCGGAAGATGGGCATGAAGGGCTCGCCCACCGCCCAGGTGCACCTGGACGGGGTGCGGGTGAGCGACGAGCGCCGCCTCGGGGACGAGGGGCAGGGCTTCCAGATCGCCCTCTCGGCGCTCGACTCGGGCCGCCTCGGAATCGCGGCCTGCGCGGTCGGCGTCGCGCAGGCCGCGCTCGACGCGGCGGTGGAGTACGCGAAGGGGCGCGCCCAGTTCGGCCGGCCCATCGCGGACTTCCAGGGCCTGCGCTTCATGCTCGCGGACATGGCCACGCAGATAGAGGCGGGCCGCGCCCTGTATCTGTCGGCGGCCCGGCTGCGGGACGCGGGCAGGCCCTTCTCCAAGCAGGCCGCCATGGCGAAGCTGCTGTGCACGGACGCCGCGATGAAGGTCACCACGGACGCGGTGCAGGTCCTCGGGGGGTACGGCTACACGGCCGACTTCCCCGTGGAGCGCCTGATGCGCGAGGCGAAGGTGCTCCAGATCGTCGAGGGCACCAATCAGATCCAGCGCATGGTCATCGCCCGTCACCTCGCCGGTCCTGAGAGCGGCCGGCAGTAGGTGGCGCGGTGGAAGGTGCGCACCCAGCCCCGCGACGCCGCGTGACCTACTGGCGGGTGCTCTGCATCGCGCTGAACTGACCGGTGCGTACGGTGGGCGCGATCAGCCGCGTCCACTCCGGGTCGTCGCGCCCCGGCAGGGTCCTGCCGCGCTCGGTCCAGGCCGTCATCATCGCCTGGTAGATCGGGGGGTTGTGCGGGCGCGGCTGGGGTGGCTGTGGGTGCGGCGGCCGGGCCTGCTGTGGCCGGGGGAGCGGCTGCGGTCCCGCGGGCCGGAGCGCGGGTGGCTGCGGGGCCGGTGCGGCCAAGGGGGTGGCCGGGGGTGTGGAGGGCCGCGGGGACAGTGCGGCCTGGAGGGTGCCCTGAACCTGCGGCGTGTGCTGGGGCTGATGCTCCTGTGGCACCTGGTGGCCCTGGGGAAGCGGATGGGACGTGGGGGACTGTCGGCTCTGGTGAACCGATTCTGCGGTAACCGGCACGAGGATGCGCCTGCGTCGTCCCGTGGGCGCAGGTGCCGAGGTCTGCGTCGAGGTCATGCCGGTTCAACGAAAGAGGGATCGGCGAGGTGACTGGTTGACGAATTCGAGCGTCAGTTCACACCATCCCCGTACGTGTGGCATGGGCTGGTCGAACATCTGGCCAGCGACGCCGAGCTGACGTACCGTCAACTCCGCCGCCGGGCAGGCCGCACCCCTCCGGGCGGACGCCAACCGCCGCGCTTCCAGGGAGGTTTGCCGTGGCCGCAGACGAGACCGCCGACCGCCCCGTCGCCTTCGACGAGTGGCCCGTCCATCAGGTCCCGCTGTCGATGAAGCACGTCGCCACCAGCGATCGCAACGCCTACGACCGCTGCATCTTCCATCTCTTCGACCCCGAGGGCCGGTTCCTGCTCATCCTCGGCCTCGGCGTCTATCCGAACCTGGGTGTGATCGATGCCTACGCCACCCTCCGCGTCGGCGACACCCTGCACGCGGTCCGCGCGTCCGACGCCCTGAGTGACGAGACGCGGATGGACATGCGGGTCGGCCCGTTGAAGATCCTGGTCGAACGCCCGCTCAAGGGCTTCATCCTCTCCTGCGCCGCCGACCCGGACGACCCCGAGGGGCTCTCGTACGAGATCAACTGGAGCGCCGACTTCCCGGCCCTGTGGGAGCCGCACCACACGCAGCGCAAGGGCGTGCGGCTCACCCTGGAGGGCAAGCGGTTCGTGCAGGCCGGGCGGTGCGACGGGTGGCTGCGGATCGGGGGCCGGGAGATCCGCCTTGACGGCTGGACCGCTACCCGGGACCGGAGTTGGGGCGTGCGGCCGGTGCCGGGGGAGGAGGGCGGCCGGCTCGCGCAGGAGTACCCCACCGAGGGCTTCCACTGGATCTGGGCGCCGATCCGCTTCGACGACCGCTTCCTCATGGTGATCACCCAGGAGGACGCAGACGGCTACCGCACCCTGAACGACGCCACGGTCGTCCGCGAGGGCCACCGCGACCGCCAACTCGGCTGGCCGGCAACCGACATCACCTACCGCCCCGGCACCCGCCACCCCGAGCACGCGGTCATCCACCTCATGGACCCGGCCGACCGCAAACCGCTCGACGTGGGCGTGGAGATCCTCGCCTCCTCCCCGCTCGCCGTCGGCGCGGGCTACCCGCCGGCCGACGACTGGCAGCACGGGACCTGGCAGGGCCACGACTGGTGCGACCGGCGGACGTACGACCTCGCGGACCCGGCGGCGCACCCCAGGGCCGCGTACGGGGTCATCGACCATGCGGCCCGCTTCACCCTCGACGGGCAGGTCGGGTACGGCATCTTCGAGCACGGCTCCTTCGGCCGCCACGACCCGAGCGGCTTCACGGGCTTCGACTCGGTGGCCCCGGACCGGCCCTGACCGGCTCGCACGACGCGTGACATCCCCCAACGGCCTTCACGGACAGGGAGTTCGGCGATGGCGACAGCACCGCGACAGCCCAGGCCCCGCACGTCCACCCGCGAACCCGAGGAGATCGCCCGGCGCCTGACCGCGTGGCTCGGCCGCCGGCTGCCCGGGGCGAAGGCGGTGAACGTCACCGTCCCCGAGTCCAACGGCATGTCGAGCGAGACCCTGCTCTTCGACATCGAGCACCCCGAACCACCCGTACGCGCCTGCGCGTTGCGGCTCGCTGCGGACCCGTCGGCGTACACGATCTTCCCGGTGTACGACATGCCGCGCCAGTACCGGACGATGCGCCTCGCGGCCGAGCGCACCGGGCTTCCGGTGCCGCGCGTGCTGTGGCTGGAGGAGGACGCGGGCCCGCTCGGAGCCCCGTTCTTCGTCATGGAACGGGTGGCGGGCCGCGTGCCGCCCGACGTCATGCCCTATACGTACGAGGGGAATTGGCTGCACGAGGCGAGCGACGACGAGCGGGAGCGCCTGGAGGACGCGAGCATCCGGGTGCTGGCGCGGTTGCACGACGGCGTGCCGGCGGCCGAGGCGTCCTTCCTGGAACTGCCCGGCGAGGGGGACCCGCTGCGCCGGCACGTGGACGCCCAACGCGCCTACTACGCATGGGTGGTGGACGGCCGCAGCCCCTCGCCCCTCATCGAGAGCGCCTTCGCACGCCTGGAGGAGCTGTGGCCGCGGGATGCTGGCCCCGCGGTCCTCAACTGGGGCGACGCCCGCATCGGCAACATCATCTATGAACAGGACGGAGTCGCACCCGCCGCCGTCCTCGACTGGGAGATGGCCTCGCTGGCCCCGCGCGAGGTCGACCTCGGTTGGACGGTGTATCTGCACCGCTTCTTCCAGGACCTGACCGAGGCCTTCGGGCAGCGAGGGCTGCCGGACTTCCTGCGCCGTGAGCGGGTGGAGGCCCGCTACGCACGCCTCACCGGCCACACCCCGCGCGACATGGAGTTCTACACGCTCTACGCGGCCCTGCGGCACGCCGCCGTGATGCTCCGCGTCGCCTACCGGCAGATCCATTTCGGCGAGGCCACCGAGCCCGCGGACCCGGACACACTGATCCTGCACCACGACAGCTTGCGGGCCATGGTGCGGGGCAGTTACTGGACCGACAGGCCGTAGGTTCCGTCGCTCGGATCAGGCGGCGGCCTGGCGGTAGGGCTGGTCCGGCACGCGGATGGGGCGTGCCCCGGAGCCGCCGGCGTGCGAGAAGGGCTGGGTGCGCCAGTCGAGTCCCTGAGGGAGCGTCAACAGGAGGGCGGCGTCCTGCTCTTGAGCGCCCACCAGGTCGTCCGTGGGCAGGGCCTCCGTGACGGTCCTGCCGCTGCCGACGCAGACGGTGAGCCCGAACGGGTCCCAGGGTGACGTCACATGGGCGTGCTCCGGCAGCACGTCCTCCTCCGCGAGGAGGGCGATGGCCTTGCCGCAGTCGGGGCAGGCCACGCGGTACATCTCAAACGTCTCGTACCCGTCCCCATCGTCCCCGTCCATGTCGAAGGCGTCGGGTTCGACGCCCTCCGGCTGGGGCTCTGCGATCGCCTGCTGGCGGCCGCGCGCGCCAGGACGTCCGGAACGCTTCACACTCTGCATGGGATTCTCCCCCTCGGGTGGGCCGGCCGCTGATGTCCATGAGTGGCGGCCTCGGCCACAGCAAGCATTTCCCGCCTGCTCGTCGAGGTAATCACCCCATGCCGATGGACACGGCCCCAGTCCTGTGGTGTTCGTCACATGTCGAATGAGTCGGCCCTTCGAGCGGTAGACGTATCGCCCATCTCGTTCCTTCAGGTATCCGTGAGGATCAAGGGACCGGTAGGTTCAGCGGCATGGAGGAGCTCGACCGACAGATCGTGCAGCTGCTCGTCAAGGACGGGCGGATGAGCTACACCGACCTGGGCAAGGCCACCGGCCTGTCCACGTCCGCGGTGCACCAGCGGGTCCGCCGCCTCGAACAGCGCGGCGTGATCCGTGGGTACGCCGCGGTCGTCGACCCCGAGTCCGTCGGCCTGCCGCTCACCGCGTTCATCTCGGTGAAGCCGTTCGACCCGAGCGCCCCCGACGACATCGCGGAGCGCCTCGCGGGCGTCCCCGAGATCGAGGCGTGCCACAGCGTGGCCGGCGACGAGAACTACATCCTCAAGGTCCGGGTCGAGACGCCCCACGAACTGGAGAACCTCCTGGCCCGCGTCCGCTCCCTGGCCGGCGTCTCCACGCGTACGACAGTGGTCCTGTCGACGCCGTACGAGGCGAGGCCTCCGCGGATCTAGTGGGCGGGTCTGGCGGCGGGGCCCCGGTCCGGTGACGCCCACCCGCTCCTGCGCCTCGGGGCTCCGCCCCGGACCCTGCTGCTCAAACGCCGCAGGGGCTTGAAAGTTTCGTCCCCGCCGCAGTGGCTTGGAAGTGTCGACCCCGCCGCACCCCCACCCCCGCGGACACGGGAAACTGTCACCATGAGCACGCCCCCCAGCCCCCGCACCGTTCTTCTGCGTCGAGGCGAGATCCACAGCCCGGCCGACCCCTTCGCCACCGCCATGGTCGTGGAGGCGGGCCACGTCGCCTGGGTCGGCTCGGAGGGCGCGGCGGACGCGTTCACGGACGGCGTGGACGAGGTGATCGACCTCGACGGCGCCCTGGTGACCCCCGCGTTCACCGACGCCCACGTCCACACCACGTCGACCGGCCTCGCCCTCACCGGCCTCGACCTCACGGCCGCCCGCACCCGCGCCGAAGCCCTGACCCTCGTACGGGAACACGCCGCGGCCAACCCCACCGACCGTGTCCTCCTCGGCCACGGCTGGGACGCCGCCCGCTGGCCCGACCGCGCCCCCCTCACCCGCGCCGAACTCGACGAGGCCACGGCAGGCCGCCCCGTCTACCTCTCCCGCATCGACGTCCACTCGGCCGCCGTCAGCACCGCCCTCCTCGACCTCGTCCCGGGCATCACGGACCGCCCCGGATTCGCCCCTGAGGGCCCTCTCACCCGCGACGCCCACCACGCCGTCCGTGCCGCCGCGCTCGCCGCCGTGGGCCCCCAGCAGCGCACGGAGGCCCAGCGAGCCGCCCTCCAGCACGCCGCGTCGCTCGGCATCGGGTCCGTCCACGAGTGCGCCGGGCCCGACATCTCCTCCGAGGACGACTTCACCGGGCTGCTCGACCTCGCCCGCTCCGAGCCGGGACCGCGCGTGGCCGGCTACTGGGCGGACCGCGACATCGAGCGCGCCCGCGCGCTCGGCGCGCTGGGCGCCGCGGGCGACCTGTTCGTCGACGGCGCCCTCGGCTCCCACACGGCGTGCTTGCACGAGCCCTACGTAGATGCGCCGCACAACGGCACCGCCTACATGTCGGCCGAAGAAATCGCCGCCCACGTAGTCGCCTGCACGGAAGCCGGCCTCCAGGCAGGCTTCCACGCCATCGGCGACGCCGCCGTCACCGCCGTGGTCGACGGTATGCGCGGCGCCGCCGAAAAGGTCGGCCTCGCGCGCGTACGCGCGACCAGGCACCGCGTGGAGCACGCGGAGATGCTCACCCCCGAAACCGTCGCCGGCTTCGCGGAGTTCGGCCTCACCGCCTCCGTGCAGCCCGCCTTCGACGCCCTGTGGGGCGGCGAGGACGGCATGTACGCCGACCGCCTCGGCGCCGAGCGGGCGCGCACCCTCAACCCGTACGCGGCCCTGCTGAAGGCCGGCGTCCCGCTCGCCTTCGGTTCCGACAGCCCGGTCACCCCGCTCGACCCGTGGGGCACGATCCGCGCCGCCGCCTTCCACCGGACGCCCGGTCACCGCGTCTCCGTACGCGCCGCGTTCACCGCCCACACGCGCGGCGGCTGGCGTGCCGTCGGCCGCGACGACGCGGGCATCCTCGTCCCGGGTGCTCCCGCCGACTACGCCGTCTGGCGCACGGACGAGCTGGTCGTGCAGGCGCCGGACGACCGTGTGGCCCGCTGGTCGACCGATCCGCGCTCCGGAACGCCCGGCCTCCCGGACCTCTCCCCGGGAGTCCAACTCCCGGTCTGCCTGCGGACGGTGGTCTTCGGTCAGACGGTCTTCGTAGGGCCGGACGAGTGATAACCGGGGCGCCACGACTTCGATCTTGCCGCAGAACGGTCCCGTACGACCTGCGAATCCTCCGCGCTGACCAGGGCAGTTCGTAGAGAGCCGCAGGTCGAACGCCTGTTGACAAGGCGCGGCTGTCGACGGGTAGGTTCGGCCGGGTCCACCACCTCCAGGTTCGACCGGGGAAGTCCAGGCAGTCGTAGAACGCAGCTGGGTCAGGGGGTGGTGCGCCGCACCGGCGTACCACCACTGGGAGCCAGGCCCAGCGCCCGCGCCACGGGGCGCTGGAACGTTCCGGCCGGTCGGCCAGGTGCGACCCGGGTGGGGCCCGGGCGTTCAGTAGACAACGGCTTTAGGTCGACCCGCAGCCAGCGGGCCCCAGGTCGGCCCGAAGGACGCCCGGCCCCGATCCGCAGTATTCGTCGATCCGCAGTGATCGGCCTCGTTTCCGGCCCTCACCGGCCCATCCAGGGCGCCTTATCGGCGTGAACTGGGGTGCTCGCTATGGTGGTCCCCCTGTGGACGGAAGTTTTAAGGGGAAGCTGTGAGCGACGGCGGCGGGCGGAAGTTCGGCCCTCTGGGTACGACCTTGGTGATCATCCCGACCTACAACGAGGTGGAGAACATCAAGTCCGTAGTGGGCCGTGTCCGGGAGTCCGTGCCCGCGGCGCACGTCCTGATCGCCGACGACAACAGTCCCGACGGCACGGGCAAACTCGCCGACGAGCTGGTCGCCGACGACGAGCAGGTGCACGTCCTGCACCGCACCGGCAAGGAGGGCCTGGGCGCCGCCTACCTCGCGGGCTTCGCCTGGGGCATGGAGCACGGCTACGGAGTCCTGGTCGAGATGGACGCCGACGGTTCCCACCAGCCGGAGGAGCTGCCCCGCCTGCTGACCGCGCTGAAGGGCGCCGACCTGGTCCTGGGCTCGCGCTGGGTGCCCGGCGGGCGCATCGTCAACTGGCCCAAGTCCCGCCAGTTCATCTCCCGCGGCGGCTCCACGTACTCGCGTCTCCTCCTGGACGTCCCGATCCGCGACGTCACCGGCGGCTACCGTGCCTTCCGCCGCGAGACCCTGGAGGGCCTCGGTCTCGACGAGGTCGCCTCGCAGGGCTACTGCTTCCAGGTCGACCTGGCCCGGCGGGCGGTGCGGCAGGGCTATCACGTGGTGGAGGTCCCCATCACCTTCGTCGAGCGCGAGCGCGGGGACTCCAAGATGAGCAAGGACATCGTCGTGGAGGCCCTGTGGCGGGTCACCACGTGGGGTGTGGGGGCGCGGGTGGACAAGGTCCTGGGCCGCAAGCCCGGCGATCGCTGAGAGCGATCTTGATCCCCCGCTTACGCCAATCGCATCCGGCCCCAGGCAGACTGGGTACATGACCACTGGCACTCCGCCTCGTAACCCGTCCACCGGCGCCCGGCGCTCCCGGCTCCGCAGGTACCTGCCGCTCGCCGTCGCGGCCTGGATGGTCCTGGAGATCTGGCTGCTCACGGTGGTGGCGGGCGCGGTCGGCGGCTTCACGCTCGGCATTCTGCTGGTGGCCGGCATCGTGTTCGGATCCGTGGTGATGAAGTCCGCGGGGCGCCGCGCGTTCCAGAACCTCACCGAGACGCTGCAGCGCCAGCAGAGCGGCTCTCCCGAGGCCTCCAGGCCCCCTGAGCAGCGCTCGCAGGGCAACGGGCTGCTGATGCTCGCCGGGCTCCTCCTGATGATTCCTGGGCTGATCTCGGACGTTCTCGGCCTGCTGCTGCTCATTCCGCCGCTGCGCACGGCGCTGAGCCGGTACACGGAGCGCAAGGTCGAGCGGAAGATGGGCGCCGCGGCGGGCCAGGGGCCGCTCGGTGACGCGTTCCAGCAGGCGCGGATGCGGCAGTCCGGCGGCACCGTGATCCCGGGTGAGGTGATCCGGGACGACGAGCGTCCGGGCCCGCGCGGAGACGACGAGGGCCCGCGGCCGCCGCTCACCCCCTGAGCCCGGATGTGCGGGGAGGCTGCGAGGACCTGGCGCAGGACGTGTTCCAGGTCGGGCTGGGC
>NZ_JBEOVM010000125.1:0-18132 GCF_040295505.1 Streptomyces sp. NPDC002790
GGTTCCTGTCTCACGCCCCTCCTTCGGCCCGCGCCGCCCCCGGCCCCCCCTCACCCGCGCGGGGTCTATTTATAACCCCCCCCCCCCGGCGATTGAGGCGCGAGGTCCGGGGCGGAGCCCCGTGGCGTGGGGGCGGGGCGGCCGTGCGGGCGTCGTACCACGGGTGCGGTATGCGGAGAGCGGAGCGTACGTCGCAGGGAGGTCGACGGCCTCCGACCACCGGATGCGGTGGTTGTCAGCGGTGGCGCCTACCGTTGACGCATGTCTTCTCGACGGCGCGTATGGCGCAAGCGGGCCCGCGACTGGCCGCGACGGTGGATCGCCGCCGCGGCCACCCTCGTGGTGCTCGCGGGAGCGGGTACGTGGACAGGCCTCTCGGCAACCACGGCCTCCGGCTCCGACGGCGCATCCGCCGTACACCGACAGGACCGCATGATGCCGATGGGCAGCGGCGTCCGCATCGACACCTCGTACTTCACCGCCGGCGACCCGTCCCACAAACGACCCGCCGTACTGCTCACACACGGCTTCGGCGGCAGCAAGGCCGACGTCCGCGCCGAGGCGGAGAAGCTTGCCACCCACGGATACGCGGTCATGACCTGGTCGTCCCGCGGCTTCGGCAGATCCGGCGGCAAGATCGGCCTGAACGACCCGAAGCACGAGGTCGCCGACGTCTCCCGCATGATCGACTGGCTCGGGAACCGTCCCGAGGTGGAGCTGGACCGGCCGGGCGACCCGCGCGTCGGCGTCACCGGCGCCTCGTACGGCGGCGCGGTCTCGCTGCTCGCGGCGGGCCACGACAAGCGGGTCGACGCGATCGCCCCGCAGATCACGTACTGGAACCTCGCGGACGCGCTGTTCCCCGACGGCGTCTTCAAGAAGCTGTGGGCGGGCGCCTTCTTCACCTCCGGCTCCGCGCAGCTCGGCACGCGCACCACCGAGGCCGGGCTCGCCTGCGGCAGCTTCGAGAAGAAGCTGTGCGACATGTACCAGCGCGTCGCCGTCTCCGGGAAGCCGGACGCCGCGGCCCGCAAACTCCTGGAGGAGCGCAGCCCCTCCGCCGTGGGCGACCGCATCAAGGTCCCCACGTTCATCGCCCAGGGCCAGACGGACTCGCTGTTCCCCCTCGGGCAGGCCGACGAGATAGCGCGCCACGTCAAGGCGAACGGCGCACCGGTCCAGGTGGACTGGCTGAACGGCGGGCACGACGGCGGCGACATGGAGGTCGACCGGCTCCAGAGCCGCGTGACGTCCTGGTTCGACCGCTACCTGAAGGACGAGAACGTCGACACGGGCCCCGCGTTCCGCGTCACCCGTGCCGGCGGCGTCGACTCCACGGACGGCGCGGCCACGCTGCGCGGCGCGAGCGGCGACCTGTACCCCGGCCTGCGCGGCGAGCGGCGCACGGCGGTGCCGTTGAAGTCGGCCACCGAGAGCTTCCAGAACCCGCCGGGCGGCGGACCGCCGTCGATCTCCTCGGTGCCGGGCCTCGGCCGCGTCGCGAACCTGTCGGCGACGCTGGGCGGCGGCTTCTCCCTGGAGTACCCCGGCCAGTTCGCGCGCTTCGACTCGGCGCCGCTGAAGAAGTCGGTGCGCATCACCGGCTCCCCGACGGTCACCGCGCACGTGAAGTCCTCCACCGGCACGGCCGTGCTGTTCGCGAAGGTGTACGACTCCGGGCCCGACGGGGCGCGCCAGGTGCTGCCCTCGCAGCTGGTGACGCCGATCAAGGTGACCGGCGCGGACGGCGAAGGCAAGGACGTGAAGATCACGCTCCCGGCCATCGACCACGAGGTGCAGAAGGGCCACAAGCTGCGGCTCGTGCTCTCCGCGACCGACCTCGGCTACGCGTCGCCGAACAAGCCCGCGGCGTACCAGGTGTCCGTGCGCGACAGCCTGAGCGTGCCCACCGCCCCCGACGTGAAGACGGCGGCCACGCCGCTGCCCGCGTGGGTGTGGTGGCTGCCGGCCGGGGCGCTCGCCGTCGCGGCGGGGCTGCTCCTCACGGCCCGGCGGCGGACGGCGGCGCCCGCGCCCGACCCGGCGCTCGCCGAGGTCCCGCTCCAGATCACGGACCTCAGTAAGAAGTACGCGGGCTCCACGGACCGGTACGCGGTGCGCGATCTGTCCTTCCGCGTCGAGCAGGGCCAGGTCCTCGGCCTCCTCGGGCCGAACGGCGCGGGCAAGACGACGACGCTGCGCATGCTGATGGGCCTCATCCGGCCCGACGAGGGCGGGATCCGGGTCTTCGGCCATGCCATCAGGCCCGGCTCCCCGGTGCTGTCCAGGGTCGGCGCCTTCGTCGAGGGCGCCGGTTTCCTGCCGCACCTCTCCGGCCGGGAGAACCTGGAGCTGTACTGGAAGGCGACAGGACGCCCGCCTGGGGACGCGCACCTCGCGGAGGCCCTGGAGATCGCGGGCCTCGGCGACGCCCTGGCGCGCGCGGTGCGCACGTACTCGCAGGGCATGCGCCAGCGCCTCGCGATCGCCCAGGCCATGCTCGGCCTCCCGGACCTGCTCATCCTCGACGAGCCGACGAACGGGCTCGACCCGCCGCAGATCCGCGAGATGCGCGAGGTGATGATCCGCTACGCGCGCGAAGGACGCACGGTCATCGTCTCCAGCCACCTCCTCGCCGAGGTCGAGCAGACCTGCACGCACCTCGTGGTGATGGACCGCGGCCGGCTCGTCCAGGCGGGCCCCGTCGCGGACATCGTCGGCTCCGGCGACACGCTGCTCGTCGGCGTCGCGGGCGAGGTCTCCGACGCGCTGGTGGAGAAGGTCGGCGGCCTCGCGGGCGTGGCATCGGTGGTGCGGGTCGACGACGGCCTGCTCGTCCGCCTCATACCGGAACCCGGCCTCGACCCGGACTCGGCGGCCACGGCGTCCGACCCGACCACCGGATCCGACCCAGCAGCCCGCCTCGTCGCCGAGCTGGTGCGGCTCGACGTACCGGTGCGCTCCCTCGGCCCGCACCGGCGCCTTGAGGACGCGTTCCTGACCCTGATCGGAGGGACCCCGGCATGACGACGACCGGAGCGAGGACCGGAGAGACGACCGAAGTGCAGGACGCGCCCGAACTCACCCAACTCGCCCACGGATACCGCCCTGCCCGCACGCTCCCGCTGCGCGTGGAGCTCGTACGGCAGGTGAAGCGGCGGCGCACGCTCGTGATGGGCGCGGTCCTGGCACTGCTCCCGTTCGTGCTGGTCGCCGCGTTCGCGATCGGCGGGGAGCCGGGTGGCGGCGGTGACGGCGGGCAGCGCGTGAACCTGATGGACACCGCCACCGCGTCGGCGGCGAACTTCGCGGCGGTGAGCCTGTTCGTGTCCGCCGGGTTCCTGCTGGTCGTCCCGGTGGCCCTGTTCTTCGGCGACACCGTCGCCTCCGAGGCGAGCTGGTCGAGCCTGCGCTATCTGCTGGCCGCGCCCGTGCCGCGAGCCCGCCTGCTGTGGTCCAAGCTGGCCGTCGCGTTCGGGCTCAGCCTCGCCGCGATGCTGCTGCTCCCGCTGGTCGCGCTCGGGGTCGGCGCGGTGGCGTACGGCTGGGGCCCGCTGGACATCCCGACCGGCGGGGCGCTGCCTGCGGGCACGGCGGTGCAGCGGCTGCTGCTGGTCGTGGCGTTCATCTTCGTGTCCCAACTGGTCACGGCGGGGCTCGCGTTCTGGCTGTCCACCAAGACGGACAACCCGCTGGGAGCGGTCGGCGGCGCGGTCTTCCTGACCATCGTCGGCAACGTCCTGGACGCGGTCACCGCGCTCGGCGACTGGCGCGACTTCCTGCCCGCGCACTGGCAGTTCGCCTGGGCGGACGCGATCCAGACGCAGCCCGAATGGGGCGGGATGATCCAGGGGGCTTCGGTGTCCGTGGCGTACGCGGTGGTGCTGTTCGCGCTCGCGTTCCGGGGGTTCGCGCGCAAGGACGTGGTGTCGTAGGCGGGTGGGTGGCGCGCGTCCGCCCCCTTACGCCTTGGGGATGTCGAAGTAGCGGGTCAGGCCGGAGGCGAGTGCGATATCGCCCGCGATCCGGACCTTGCGCATCATGAACATCGTGACGGGCGAGGAGTTGCCGGAGACCAGCTTGAGGAAGTCGGCGTCGCCCATGACGAGCGTGAGGCGCGGGTCGGCGTCCGAGCGGCCCTCGGTGACCGTGCAGGTGCCCTTCGAGATCCTCGTCTCGTAGACCACCTCGGGGATCTCGCCCTGGCCGGTTACCTTCCAGCGGATGAGCGCTTCGAGCGAGCCCGCGGCGTCGGGCCTGAACTGCCGCTCCACGCGCCCGAAGACCTCCTTGAGGACGCGGGTGCGCAGGCACTCGTCCCGAGCGATCCGGCCGATCTCCTTCGTGGAGAGCCCCTTCACGAGCCGCGCGAACTGCTCGGGCGTGACGCTCGCGAAGTCGAGCGCCGCGATCTCCTCGGCACCGCTCATGGGTCCACTCTCCTTGTTCCCTGTTGAGACCCTTACCAGTCAGTAAGTTTACTTATTGGTAGGGCCATGGCGACGTAGATAGGCTGGTAAGAGTGACGGGCACATCGGGAGCGGCTCAAGGGCGTACGGCGGCGCGCAGGAAGCGTATGCCGCGGCAGATGCGCGAGCAGCAGATGATCGACGTGGGTGTGCGGGTCTTCGCCAGGCGCGGCTACCACGCCGCGTCTGTGGACGAGATCGCCGAACTCGCCGGGATCTCCAAGCCGATGGTGTACCTGTATCTGGATTCCAAGGAAGGGCTCTTCCTCGCGTGTCTGAGGAGGGAGACCGGACGGCTCGTCGGCGCCTTCCAGGAGGCCGCGCGGGGTGCGGGGGCCGCGCCCGAACTGCGGCTGCACGCAGGGCTCTCGGCGTTCTTCGCGTTCGTCGCCGAGCACCGCGACAGTTGGGTCGTGCTGCACCGGCAGGCGTCCGAGCTGAGCGAGGCGATCGCCGCGGCCGTGGCCGACGCGCGCCGCGCGATCATGGCCGAGGTGGCCGGGCTCATCCGGGACGGCATCTCGGAGAGCGGCCGCGGTGCCCAACTGGGCGAAGAGGATGCCGACTTCGTCGCGCACGCCCTCGTGGGCGCCGCCGACTCGCTCACCGACTGGATGGAGCGCAACCCCGGCCAGTCCCCGGAGGGCATCACGTTGCGCCTGATGAACATGGTGTGGGTGGGGATGCGGGACGTGCTCGACGGCGAGGTCTGGGCGCCGTAGAACGGCTGCCCGTGCCGATGCCCGTGTGGTTGTCCACGCGGTTGCGTCGCCGATTCGTACCTCGCCATTGAATTTTCCTTACGCGTAGGTAAGTTGACTCCCCAGTAAGTACGAGTCGGGCAGCCGCGCACACGGGAGCCGTCATGGGCGTACGCAAGGATCTGAAGCGGGCCAGGAAGCGCGGCGATCTCGTCGAGCGCGTCAAGGTCGAACTGGTCAGGGACGGGAAAGGGGTCGTGCGCGAGGCGCGCGTCGCGGCGCTCGCCGAGCCGCCGAAGGACGGGTCCACGCCCGCCGACATCCCGTTCGTCAACGCAGAGGAAGAGCCGAACGCCGTCGTCGTGCGGCGCAAGGAGGCGGGGGAGTGGCGGCCGGTCACCGCCGTCGCGTTCGCCCGTGAGGTGACCGCCGCCGCCAAGGGATTGATCGCGGCGGGCCTCGAACCGGGCGGCCGCGTCGCCCTGATGTCGCGCACCCGTTACGAGTGGCAGGTGTTGGACTTCGCGATCTGGGCCGCCGGCGGGCAGACCGTTCCCATCTACGCGACGTCGTCACCCGAGCAGATCGAGTGGATCGTGCGGGACTCCGGAGCGACGATGCTGATCGTCGAGACGCCGGAGAACGCCGCCGCTGCGGAGGAGGCCGTTGCCGGGTTGCCCGAGGACGACCGCCCCGGCATACGTCAGCTCGATGCGGGGGCCGTGCTCGAACTGGCCGCCCTGGGCGCCGCCGTGGCCGACGAGGAGGTCGTCAAGCGGCGGGCCGCTCTCACCCCCGACACCATCGCGACCGTCTGCTACACCTCCGGCACCACCGGGCGGCCCAAGGGCTGCGTCCTCACGCACGGCAACCTGTACGCCGAGGCCGCGAACACCGTCGAACTGCTGCACCCCATCTTCAAGGCGATCACCGGGCAGTCCGCGTCGACGCTGCTTTTCCTGCCCCTCGCGCACATCCTGGGGCGGACGATCCAGGTGGCGTGCATGCTCGCCCGGATCGAACTCGGGCACTGCCCGAGCATCAAGCCCGACGAGCTGCGGCCCGAACTCCGCTCGTTCCGACCGACGTTCGTGGTCGGCGTGCCGTACCTCTTCGAGAAGATCCACGACACCGGGCGCGCGACCGCAGAGAAGCTCGGGCGCGGCTCGTCCTTCGACCGCGCCGACCGGATCGCGGTGCGGTTCGCCGAGGCGCACCTGGATCGGTTCCTGGACGGGGGCAAGGGCCCGGGGCTCGGTCTGACCCTCGCCACAGGGCTCTACGACCTGCTGGTCTACCGGCGCGTACGCAAGGAACTCGGCGGCCGGCTCCGGTACGCGATCAGCGGCGGCTCGCCGCTTGACCGCAATCTGAACCTGTTCTTCTACGCCGCCGGGATCATGATCTACGAGGGCTACGGCCTCACGGAGACCACGGCCGCCGCCACGATCACCCCGCCGCTGCGGCCCCGCCCCGGCACCGTGGGACTGCCCGTGCCCGGCAGCGCCATCCGGATCGCGGACGACGGCGAGGTGCTCATCAAGGGCGGCATCGTCTTCGGCGCGTACTGGAACGACCGGGCCGCGACCGAGCAAGTCCTCGACGAGGAAGGGTGGTTCGCGACCGGCGACCTCGGTGAGCTGGACGGCGACGGTTATCTGCGGATCACCGGGCGCAAGAAGGACATCCTCGTCACCAGCGGCGGCAAGAACGTCTCGCCCGCCGTCCTGGAGGACCGGCTGCGCAGCCGCTCGCCCATCGGCCAGTGCATCGTCGTCGGCGACAACCGTGCCTACATCGCCGCCGTGATCACCCTGGATCCGGAGTCCGTCGCGCACTGGCTGGGCGTCCGCAAGATGCCCGCCGACACCCCGGTGGCCGAGGTGATCCGCGACCCGCGGATCGTCGCGGACGTCCAGAAGGCCGTCGACTACGCCAACGAGGCCGTCTCCCGCGCCGAGTCGATCCGCAAATTCACGCTGGTGGAAGGCGAGTTCAGTGAGGAGAACGGGCTGCTGACCCCCTCCCTGAAGATCAAGCGGCGGGCCGTCGTGTCCGCGTACGAGCGGGAGATCGGCGAGCTCTACGGCGCCTGAACAGCCTGAAGAGGGGGCTCCGGCGCGGAGCCCCCTCGGCGCGAACCGCCTGGTCAGCGTTGGGTGTTGACGTTGTACAGCTTGCGCGACCAGACGTAGCCGACGACGGTGATCCCGGCGCACCAGGCGAGCGAGATCCACCCGTCGTTCCCGATCGCGGAACCGGTGAGCAGTCCGCGCAGCGTCTCGGTCATCGGCGTGAACGGCTGGTGCTCGGCGAACCAGCGCAGGCCCGGCGCCATCGACTCGGCCGGCACGAACGCGGAGCCGAGGAACGGCAGGAACTGGATGAGCAGCGGCTTGTTGCTCGCCGACTCGACCGTCTTGGACTTCAGGCCGAGCGCCGCCGCGAGCCAGGTGATGGCGAACGTGATCGCGACGAGCAGCCCCGCGGCGGCCAGCCACTCGACCGGGTTCGCGTCGGGCCGGAAGCCGAGCGCGATGGCCACGGCCACGACGAGGACCAGACTCACCATCGTCGTGAGGACGCTGCCGATGACATGGCCGGTCATGAACGACGAACGCGTGATGTTCATGGTGCGGAAGCGGTTGATGATGCCCTCGGTCATGTCCTGGCAGACCGCGATCGAGGTCGACATGGCCCCGGCCGCGACGCCCATGATCACGATCCCGGGCGTCAGGTACTCCAGATACGCGTCCCGGCCCGCGCCCCCCGACATCGAGTCCCCGAAGGCGAACACGAAGAGCACCAGCATCAGGATCGGCATCATGGACGCGCCGAGCGAGACCATCGGATAGCGCAGGGCGTGCTTGATGTTGCGTCGCGTCATCGTCATCGAGTCGTGCACGGCGTACGTGAGGGTGGTCGTCGCGGTACTCATCGCAGGGTCTCCTTGACGTGCAGCGGGTTGGCGGCGGTGCTGTCGCCGGTCAGGGCGAGGAACACGTCGTCGAGGTCGGGTGTGTGCACGGAGAAGTCGGCGGCCTGTACGCCGGTGGAGTCGAGCCGGTCGAACAGGGTGCGCAGAGCGGTCAGGTCACCGTCGCCCGCGATCCGCAGCGCGAGCTCCTGGTCGTCGCGGGCCGAACCGGGGAAGGCGTCGGCCGCCCGCTCGTACTCGGCCCAGTCGTTGAACCGCAGCCGCACGTGGCTGCCGGGGATCTGCGCCTTGAGCTCGTCGGCGGTGCCCTCGGCGACGATCCGGCCGCCGTCGAGCACGGCGATCCGGTCGGCCAACTGGTCGGCCTCTTCCAGGTATTGGGTGGTCAGGAAGACGGTGACGCCGCCGGCGACCAGGGTCCGCACGGTCTCCCACATGGTGCGGCGGCTGCGCGGGTCGAGCCCGGTCGTCGGCTCGTCGAGGAAGATCACCGACGGGTCGCCGACGAGCGTCATGGCGAGGTCGAGGCGGCGCCGCATGCCGCCGGAGAAGGTGGCGGCGCGGTTGCCCGCGACGTCCGCGATGCCGAACCGTTCGAGGAGTTCCTTGGCCCGCGCCTTGCCCTCGCGCTTGCCGAGCCGCAGCAGGTCGGCCATGAGGAGCAGGTTCTCCTCGGCGGTCAGCATGTTGTCGAGCGCGGCGAACTGCCCGGTGACGCCGATCGCGGCGCGGACGCCGTCCGGCGATCCGGCGACGTCGTGCCCTGCGACCTGTGCCTGTCCGCCGTCGGCGTCGACGAGCGTGGACAGGATCCGCACGGTCGTCGTCTTCCCGGCCCCGTTCGGGCCGAGCAGGGCGAAGACGGAGCCGGCGGGGATGCGGAGGTCGATGCCGTCGAGGACGGTCTTGGGGCCGTAGGACTTGCGTAGGTCGACGGTGGAGACGGCGAGCGTGGACATGACAGGTGAGGGCATGGGGGTCTCCGGTGGGTGAAGTTTTGAGCCCCGCCGGCGTTTGAGGCGCGGGGTCCGGGGCGGAGCCCCGTGGCCGTAACGCCGGTGGGGCTCAAAAGATCGGGGCGCTGCCCCGGACCCCGCTGCTCAATCGCCGCAGGGGCTTGATGGGGTCAGGCCTTGGCGCGGCGGATGTCGATGTTGCCCCACTTGGTGCGGGCGCGGACCTTGACGGAGTCCTCGGACTCGGACGGGGCGTCGGACGCCGTGAGGGTGTTGCGGACCTGGCCGTTGTCGGCGTCGGCGTCGAGCCAGGCGGCGGTGCCCTCACGGATACCGACCTCGATCGCGCCGAAGTTGGTCTCCACCTGGACCGTGCCGCGGGCGACATCGAGCACCCGCAGCGCGCCGTACGCGGTGGTGGCGGCGACCGAGCCCTCGGCGCGGCCGATCTCGATGTCGCCGTGCGCGCCGCTCACCCGCAGCTCACCGGTCACGATGTCGACGATCGTGGAACCGTGCGAGTTCTTCAGGACGGCGTGGCCGTCGATGACACCGACCCGCATGCTGCCGGAGCTGGTGGTGAGTTCGGCCATGCCCTCGACCCGGTCCACGCGGACCGATCCGTGGGACGCCTTGAGGTGCAGCGGCCCCGTGGTGTCGAGCCGGACGTCGCCGCCCGAGGTCTTCACCCGGGCCTTGCCGAGCCGGCCCTCGCCGAGCACCTGGGTCCAGGAGCCGGTGAGTTCGAAGGACGAACCGGTGGGCAGCTCGACCGTGACGTTCACGATCCCGCTGGGGCCGATCATGCGGCGCTCCGTCGTCCTGATGGTGAGGACGCCGCCCGCGTACGAGACCTCGGTCTGCTCGGCGGCCCTGACGTCCTTGCCGCGCTTCGGGTTGGCCGGCTTCACCTCGACGACGGTGTCGGGGCGCTCGCTCGCGGTGAACTGGATGGAACCGGCGCCCACATGGGCGTCGACCGAAATGGCCTCGGGGGTCTCGTAAGTAGGCATGGCTGTCCCGTCCTCCTGGCTCGATGGGGCGTCCCCACTGGTGGGACGTGGTGTGCCGTTCTGTTCGGGGCAGGGGCGCGGTCAGCGCACCCAGCCCGTGAAGCTCTGTCCGACGGTGCGGGTCTTCTCCGGTGTGCGGGGCGCCGCGCCGCCGTCGACCGCGGCGGACACGGCGCGCACCAGCCACGCGTTGACCGAGAGGCCCTCGCGGCTCGCGGCCTCCTCGGCGCGGGACTTGAGGTGGGCCGGCAGGCGCAGGTTGACGCGGGCGGTGCCGCCCTCGTCCGTCTCGGGGGCGGGCGGTGCGGCGGGGGCCTGGACCGGCTCGGTGGGTGCTGCCGGGGTGTCGCGCGGCTGCGGCGTCACCACGAACTCGGGGTCGAGGCCCCGCAGCCGTACGTCGACCGAACCGGGCGCCAGGTCGCGGGTGATCTCGTCCATGGCGGCGGAGAGCACGTTGAGCATCGTGAGCCGGGTGGCCGACTCCAGCGGAGCGGTGAGCCGCTCGGCCAGGTCGCGTGTTTCGTCCCCACCGGCTTCGGCGGCCACCGCGAGCTCGCGGTGCAGGGTGTCGACGTAGGGCGTGAGGTCCATGACGTCATAGTGGCACCACTATGGCGCCACGCACAAGCCCTTTGGTGCCATGTGGCGCCACGTGGCGCCAAGCGGTGCCACGGTCGGCGTCATGTGGTGCCACGCGGCGTCAGAGCGCGAACCGAGCCGGAATCGCGCGCTGACCGCGTGCGGGTCTCGTGTGGATCAAGTGAGTGCCGCGTGTGAACTGCGTGCATGCTGAACCGTTTTCGGCGGGGGCGCGTAGCCAACCAGTGACACGTTTATGCCGCACCTCTGAGGAACTTCATGACGCGCAGATGGGCGCTTATCAGCACGATTGCCGTATTGACCGCCGCGCTGGTCTTCGTCGGCGTCCAACTGGTGCGCGGCCAGGATTCGGAAGACGGGCAGAGTGAGGCGAAACCGGCTGCCTCGCCGAGCCCGAGTACGAGCGGCAAAGCCGAGTCCCTCGACGGCCTCGGCTGGTGGCCGCTGCACCGGTCGGGCACCGCGAAGACCGGCGAGCACGACGCCGTGTTCGGCGAGGGCACGCAGTGGACCGAAGGCCCCGAGGGCGGCGCCCTGCGGCTCAACGGCACCAGCGGATACGCCAACACCAACACCAGCCTCGACACCGCGGGCGAGGACTACTCGGTCGCCGCACGCGTGCGCCTCTCCGACCAGGGCCTGAAGGGCATGCATACCGCGCTCTCCCAGGACGGCGAGAGGAACAGCGCGTTCTTCCTCCAGTACTCCGGCCAGGACGAGAACTTCGCCTTCAGTTTTCCCGGCGCCCGTACCGTCGCGGAGTCGTCCGAGGCACCGCAGCCCGACCGCTGGTACCACCTCACCGGCACGTACAGTCAGAAGGACCACCGGATGCGGATCTATGTAGACGGCAAGCAGGCTGGAACCAGGGTTGCTTCCAGCAGCGTCAAGCCCACGGGCAGCGTGATGATCGGACGCGGCAAGTTCGGCGGGAAGGCCACCGACTACTGGAACGGTGACATCGCCGACGTGCATGTCTACGACCGAGAGTTGACGACCCGTGAGGTGAGCACGCTCTCCTCGCACGAACCGGGCTGACAGGCACCGATACGTCGAACGTCACCGCCGCCGCGGGCCGCCGCGCGCCACCAGGGCGCACGGCGGCCCGCGGCGATGCCTGTCGGTTTGCTCCGCACCCGGCGGAACCCGTCTTCCCCCACAGACGATCCGGAGAGGAAAGGCCCTTGTCGGCCAGCGCTTCGCCCGAAGACCGGATACCCGGCCCCCGTGCCGCGGACCTCCAGCCCGACGAATTCCTCAGAGCCCTCTACGAATTCCACGGCACCGCGCTGCTGCAGTTCGCCGCGCGACGCCTGGAGGGCGACTGGCACCGCGCCGAGGACATTTTGCAAGAAGTCGCCATTCGTGCCTGGCGGCATGCCGCGGAACTCGACCCGACCGCGGACTCTGCGCGGCCCTGGCTGTTCACCGCGCTGCGCAACCTCGTCATCGACGGCCACCGGGCCCGCCAGGCCAGGCCCCCGGAGACCGGCGACCCCGAACTCGCCCACCTGCCCGTGTCCGACAACGTGGACCACATCCTCACCACCCAGGTCCTCGTCGAGGCGCTGGGGGACCTGCGCCCTTCCCAGCGCGAGGTCCTGCTGCACGTCCACTACCTCGGACGCACCGTCAACCAGACGGCCAAGGTGCTCGGCGTGCCACCGGGCACCGTCAAGTCCCGTACGTACTACGCCGCCCGCGCCATGCGCGAGGCGCTGAACAGGCGCGGTCTCTACGCGCACGGCGTGCTGGACAGCGAGGCCGCGTGACACTCAGGAGACCAGTCGGCCCGCATGGCGGGTGATCTTCAGGCCGAGCGGCCCGGTGTCGAGCGAGCCGTCCGCACCGGCCTTCCAGCGCCAGCCGGTGGGCGCCTCGCCGAGCACGAGCAGGGCGTCCGTACGGCGCAGGCCGGCGATCACCTCGTCCCGGCGCGGGAGTTGGGTGGCGTCCACGACGAACAGGTGGGGCACCTCGCCCTGCACGGCGAGCCGGCTGCTGCCCTCGATCAGCCGGAACACCTGAGTGACGTCGGAGTAACCGGCGTCCGGTGCGCCCGCGTTCGCCGACTTGGCACGGGCGAACGCCTCCTCAAGGCTGGCCGCACCGTGCAGCCGCGAGCTGCGCGTCTCGTCGCCGGTGAGGAGCCGGCCGTCGCCCACCGAGCCCACCAGCGTGACCTGGGCGAGCGCCCCCACGGGACCGGCGAGCGCCTCGAGGACGACGGCCCGCGCCATACGGCGCACCTCGTCGTCCGGGCCCGTCACGGAGACGGGGCCCGCCGCGCGGGACAGGTCGACCAGGACCCGGTCGGGTCCTGCCAGGCCCACCGTCACCGTCAGCGCGTACGGCAGGGCCGGCTCGCCCTCGGGTCCCGGCCGGTGCAGATCGGCGGGCGAGATCGTCCAGCGTTCGCCGTCCTCCTCGGCCTTCCAGGGCGGGGGCGCGTCCGCACCCTGGCCGGCGGCCCCGGCGAGCAGCAGCCCGAGGCGGTCCTCCGAGTAGACGACGGCGTACAGATCGGGCAACGACCGGCCGGAGCGCAGGCATTCGCCCGTCAGCCGGCGCAGACCCGCGTCGACCACGTCGAGGGCGGCCCGGCCCGTGACGGCGGCCGAGGCCTTGACCGGCTTCGGCGGGCGGCCCCGCAGCTCCGTGACGATCAGCACCGTCACCGCCGCGATCAGCGCAAGACCCAGCACCACGGCCAGGACGTACCAGATCATCCACTGACTCCTTGTCGCGAAACGGGAGCAGCACGGTCGCTGCGCCGTGCACCCGAAGGCGACTACGGCGCCGGTCGGCGGATGGTTCACCCGAGAAGTCCGTGAACCATCCGCGAACCGGCCCCGTAGTCACGTCAGTGGTACGGGAGCCGTCGAACACGGCTGCCGAGGCCCCCCTCATTCACCCTGGCTGGAGGACGTTTTCGTGTCGTTGATGTTGACCGTGGTCGAGGTGGGTGGTGACGCGTTCGACGTCCACCTCGACGCCGACCCCGACACGCCCATGAGCGCTGTCGCGGAGGCGCTGGCCGGGGCGGGAGGCGTCCACCGGCCCCCGCAGGGCCTCGGCCTGTACGCCGACGACCGGCTGCTGCCCGGGGACCTGCGACTGCGGGACGCGCCGCTGCAGCACGCCTCCATCGTGGGCCTCGGCCGCCCTGCCGGCACCGCGGCCGCCGAACCCGACGGCCTGGTGGAGATCCGTGTGGTCGGCGGCCCCGGTGCGGGCGCCGTGCACCGCATCGACATGGGGGAGTACCGGATAGGCCTCGGCCACGACGGCTCGGCCCAGCTGCTGCGCGCCGTCCCCGACCGCCCGTCCGCCGTGCTCACGGTCGCCCCCGGAGGGCGCTGCCGGATCGCGCCCGACGCCGCCGCGACGGGCGGCGGCTCCATGCAGCTGGACCGCGAGGACGTCACCGAGAGCGTCGCCTGGCCGATCGGCGCCCAACTCCTCGTCGGGGACTGCCTGCTCGAACTCGCCCTGCCGCAGAAGCCGGACGCGGCCGTGCAGCCCTCCGAGGACGGCACCGGCTGGGACTACAACCGCCCGCCCCGGCTGCGGCCCCCCGAGCGTGCCACCCGCTTCACGCTGCCCTCGCCGCCGGCCCCGCTCGCCGCCCGGCCGCTGCCGTGGATCACCGCGGCGGCCCCGCTGGTGATGGCCGTCGTGGGCGCGATGGTCTTCGATCGCATGTCGATGCTGCTGTTCGGACTGCTCTCCCCGGTCGTGGTCGTCGGTAACTACGTGATGAGCCGGCGCACGGGACGCCAGTCCCACTCCAACAACGTCGCCGAGTACAAGGAGAAGAAGGCGCGCATCGAGGGCGACGCGAACGAGGCCCTCACGATCGAACGCACCGCCCGACGTCGCGGCTTCCCCGACCCGGCCGAGGTCGTCCTCACGGCCGTCGGCCCCCGCCGCCGCCTCTGGGAGCGCCGCACCAACGACGCCGACTTCCTCGAACTGCGCGTCGGAACCGCCGACATGGAGTCCGACGTGGTCCTCCAGGACCCGATGAAGGACGAGCACCGCCGTCAGGACCCGTGGACCGCGTACGACGTCCCCGTGACGGTCCCGCTGCGCGAGCACAACGTCCTCGGCATCTCGGGACAGGGCCCGGCCGCGCGCGCCGTGGCCCGCTGGACGGTCGCCCAGGCCGCCGTCCTGCACAGCCCCCGCGACCTCCAGATCTACCTCCTGACCACCGGTGAACAGGGCCGCGACGGCTGGTCCTGGCTGCGCTGGCTGCCGCACGTGCGCAAGAAGTCCGGCGACACCCCGGCCAGCATCGGCTACGGCACGGAGACCTGCGCCCGGCGCGTCGCCGAGCTCACCGCGCTGATCAACGAGCGCGCCACGGCGACGGCGTCGGAACGGCGCGGCAAGGCCGCCGGGCCCGACGTGCTCGTCATCCTCGACGGCGCCCGGAGGCTGCGCTCGCTGCCCGGCGTCACGCAGATCCTGCGGGCGGGGCCGGCCGTCGGCGTCCGCGCGCTCTGCCTCGACGCCGAGGAGCGGCTGCTGCCCGAGGAGTGCCAGGCCGTCGTCGCCGAGGAGCCCGGCGGCACCATCCGGGTGGGCCGCTCGGGGCGCGGCACCGTCACGGGCATCCGGCCCGACACGGTGTCCGCGGACTACTGCCGTTCGCTGGCCCGCGCGATGGGCCCGCTGCGTGACCCGGGCGGCGGCGACGAGGAGGCCGCGGTGCTGCCCGGCTCCGCGCGGCTGCTCGACGTCCTCGCCCTCGACCCGCCGCAGGCTTCCGGGATCCGGGCGCGCTGGACGGCCGGGGGACGCTCGACCCGGGCGGCCGTCGGCGTCTCCCTCGACGGCCCGTTCCACCTCGACCTGAAGCGCGACGGGCCGCACGGCCTCGTCGCCGGCACCACGGGTTCCGGCAAGTCCGAACTCCTCCAGACCATCGTCGCCTCTCTCGCCGTGGCGAACCGCCCCGACGCGATGACCTTCGTACTGGTCGACTACAAGGGCGGCTCCGCGTTCAAGGACTGCGTCGACCTGCCGCACACCGTCGGCATGGTCACCGACCTCGACGCCCACCTCGTCGAGCGCGCCCTGGTCTCCTTGACCGCCGAACTCACCCGCCGCGAGCACATCCTCGCCGCGGTCGGCGCCAAGGACATCGAGGACTACATCGACCTCCTGGAGCGCGAACCGGGCGCGGGCCGCGATCCGATGCCCCGACTCCTCATCGTCATCGACGAGTTCGCCTCGATGGTGCGCGACCTGCCCGACTTCGTGAAGGGCCTGGTCAACATCGCACAGCGGGGCCGTTCGCTGGGCATCCACCTGATCCTCGCGACGCAGCGCCCCAGCGGCGTCGTCTCCTCCGAGATCCGCGCCAACACCAACCTGCGCATCGCGCTGCGGGTCACCGACTCCGGCGAGAGCCAGGACGTCCTCAACTCCGGTGAAGCCGCGGGGATTTCACAGAGCAACCCCGGCCGCGCGTACGTACGGCTCGGCCAGAACTCCCTCGTGCCGTTCCAGTCCGGCCGCGTCGGCGGCCGTCGCCCCGGCGCCACGACGGTCTCGCTGCCGGCGCCCTGGGCGGTGGCGGTCGGCTGGGAGCGGCTCGGCGAACCGCTTCCGGCGCGGCCCCGCGCCGCCGCCGCGCCCGCCGAGGTCGAGACCGACCTCACCGGGCTCGTCACGGCGATCCGCGCGGCGGACCGGGACATGGGCATCCCCAAGCAGCACAGCCCCTGGCTGCCGCCGCTGCCCGAGGCCCTCGTCACCGGCGAACTCCCGCCGCCCCCGCCCACGGACTACGACCTGGCGCCCATCGCGTACGGCGTCGTGGACCTGCCCGCACAACAGGCCAGGCAGGCCCTGGTGATCGACCCGGCGACGCTCGGGCACCTGCACATCATCGGCTCGCCCCGCCAGGGCAGGTCCCAGACGCTGCGCACCATCGCGGGCGCCATGGCCCTGGCCCACTCCGCCGACAAGCTGCACATGTACGGCATCGACTGCGGCAACGGCGCGCTGCTGCCCATCGAGGGCCTGCCGCACTGCGGAGCCATCACCCAGCGCACCCAGCCCGACCGGGTCGCACGGCTGCTCGCCCGGCTGAACGCGGAGCTCGGCCGCCGCCAGGAGATGCTCGCCGCCCGCGGCAGCGCCGACCTGGCGGAGCTGCGCCGCGCCCTGCCGGAATCCGAACGGCCCCCGCACATCGTGCTGTTCATCGACCGCTGGGAGGTCTTCGACAAGCAGCTCGGCGAGTACGACTCCGGGAACCTGCTGAACTCCGTCATGACGCTGCTCCGGGACGGCGCGAGCGTCGGCATCCACCTGCTGGTGACCGGCGACCGGGCGCTGTTCTCCAGCCGCGTCAGCGGCTCCACCGAGGACAAGCTCGTCCTCAAGCTCAACGAGAAGTCCGAGTACGGGCAGATCGGCATCACCCAGCGCAACGTCCCGGACGAGATCCCGCCCGGCCGTGCCTTCCGCGCCGCCGACAAGGCGGAGGTGCAGATCGCGCTCCTCACGGCCAACCCTGAGGGCCAGGCGCAGGCCGGGGCGCTCCAGCAGATCGCCGCGCACTGCCGCGAGCGGGCGGCCCAACTCCCCGCCTCCACAAGGCCGTTCCGCGTCGACACCCTGCCGGACCGGCTCAGCTGGGAGGACGCGACCCGGTACGTGCCGCGTCCGCTGCCGTCCGCCCACTGGTCCATCGCGGGCGTCGGCGGCGACGAACTCCTCGCCTACGGGCCGGACTTCTCGGTCACGCCGACGTTCCTCGTCGCCGGGCCCGCCCGCTCGGGCCGCACCACGGTCCTCGCGACGCTGGCCATGTCGCTGCTCTCGGTGCGGATGCCCATCGTCATCGGCGCCCCCGCCAAGTCGCAGCTGCGCCAACTGGCGGGCCGCCCCGGCGTCCTCGCGGTCTACGACGAGTCCGACATCGACCCCACGGCCCTGGAAGGGGTTCTCGCGTCCGCTCCGAAGGGCGCCGTGGTGATCCTCGACGACGCGGACCTGCTGCTCAAGACGAGGGCCGAGCCGGTCCTCAACCAGATCGCCAAGACCGGCACGGAGAACGGCCGCGGCCTGGTGATCGCGGGCCAGACCGAACGCCTCTCCTCCGGCTTCTCCGGCTGGCACACCGAGGCCCGCCGCAACCGCTGCGGCCTGCTCCTGAAGCCGCAGAGCATGAGCGACGGCGACCTGATCGGCGTCAAGATCCCCCGCAGCCGCCTGGGCGGCACCCGCCAGGGGCGGGCGATCCTGCACCTGGGCGACGGGGTGCTGCGGACGGTCCAGGTACCGGAGACGGTGCTGCCGTCGGCGGGAGGCTGACCCGACGGGACGGCACATGGAGGAGGGCCCCCCCCCCCCCCCCCCCCCGGGGGGGCGCCCCCCCCACGGGCGGCCCCCCCCCCCCCGCGGGGGGGGCCGGCGGCGGAGGGTTGTTGT
>NZ_JBEOVM010000126.1:0-18070 GCF_040295505.1 Streptomyces sp. NPDC002790
CCCGAAGGCGCCCTGTACGCCTGCGACAACTCCAAGTTCGGCAGCGACGGCAAAGGCCGCTACTGGCCCGGCGCCGAAGCGTGGTTCGCCTGGCTCTCGCGCACCATCGAGAGGTACGGGCCGGATCGCTGTCTGTGGGCGCTCGCCCCGGACCAGCCGTTCGACGCCGCTGGCACCCTCACCGAGTCGCTGCCGTGGCTGGCCCGCATCCGAGAGATTGGCGTCCCCGCGGCCTTCGCGGCCCAGGACGGCTGTGATCAACCCGGGCTGTTGCCCTGGGACAGCTTCGATGTCCTTTTCCTGGCCGGATCGACCGAATGGAAACTCGGCGCGGTAGCCGAGCGGCTGGCCCGCGAGGCGAAGGCCCGCGGCAAGGGCGTGCACATGGGCCGTGTCAATTCCCGGTCCCGCCTGGGGATTGCCGAGTGGTTCGGCTGCGACAGCGCCGACGGCACCTACCTCGCCTACGGGCCCGACAAGAACCTTCCCAAGCTCCTCAAATGGCTCGACGAACTCGACGGCAACCCCTCCCTCCTCGGCGGCGCGCACCCCTTCGGCGCCCCCGACGGCGTGCCGAGCACTGCGCTCCCGCGCGAAGCTCCCCGTCGCCGCGCACCACCGGGTCAAGCCGCTGCCACGAGAGCACAGATGTCCCCGCTCACGGGGTCACACGCTCCTGCCGTACCGCCGGCCGGACGTGCAAGCGCCCGAACCCGCTGACCGCGCCGTCAGCCGCCGCACACGATCAGGAGTCCATCTGCCCTTCCACTACGACCAGGTCAGCCAGCTGCACTCGCTGGCCGAGCGCATCCACAACGCGGCCGACGAGCTGCCGCTCACCGACTCGGTGCACTCCGGCGTCAACAACCTCGATGACCTCGACGACAGCGCTCGCGACATCACCGGACTGATCACCCACCTCACCACTGCGGCAGCCTTCGCCGCGCGCACCGTACGACGCGGTCGAGACCCCGAGGCGGAGATCACCCGGCGCAAGGTCACCCAGCTCACGCACACGGTCGGCGCGCTGGGTCACGCCCTGGCCGACCTCGGTGAAGCCGTCGCCCACGTCGGCGTAATGCACCAGCTCGACGCCTCGCCAGGATCGACGCAGCGCAGCGAGGCCATCGAGTCCACGCGGGCTCTGCTGCATGCCCGGATCGACAGTGCCCGCGGTCGACTCCACAAGTCGGGGGCCCGGCTCCACCAGGCTGCCGACCGGCTCACCGCTCCCCGGGCCCTGTCCCGCAGCCTGAGCCCGAGCGTCACCGCGCCCGTCCCTCGGCCCGGCCCAACTACTTCCCGCCCCCGCTGATCCATCCGCCCAAGCCCCTGGAGCACCCCCATCCGCAACGCTCTCCACGCTCTGCCCCTGCTCGTCTCCACCGTGCTGCTTGCCGGTGCCGCCACCGCCTGCACCAGCGGCGATGACGCCTCGTCCGCGAAGCAGAACCCCACCACACCCGCCGCGCCGAAGCCGGTACCCGCGCTCAGTGACACACAGGCCCGAGCCGTCATCACCCACTACTCAAAGATCAACAACAAGGCCAACGCACAGCACGACCGCGCTCTGCTCGACACCGTCGAGGAGGGACCGACGCACGCGATGTCCGTCTCGGACTACGCCGAGACCGAGGGCCTGCCCAAGGCGGACCGCAAGCCGTACAAGCCGTGGTCGTACGACACCTCCAGTGCCAAGCTGTACATCCCGCGCTTCACCACCGGCCAGGACCGCTGGTTCGCCGCCGCGCTCTCCAACGAAAAGGGCAACGATCCGAGCCGCCTCGCCGTCTTCGCCGAGCAGCCGAAGGACAAGCGGTGGGAGCTGGTCTCCGTCGTCGACCTCGACGGTACGCGGCTGCCGGACATCGCCCTCGACAAGGACGGGTACGCCACCGCGGTCGCCGCCACCCGCAACAAGCAGTTCGCGGCCGACGCCAACGTGCTGCGCACTGCAGTGGTCGACAACTTCGCGACCGGCGGGACGAACACCGGCACCAAGGTCTTCGAACCGACCAAGGCCAGCAAGCAGCAGATCAAGGTCCACGACGAAACGACGCGCAAGTTCGGAAAGTTGGGCACCACTGTCTTCTCCGGCGGTACGAACCGTTTCAAGGACGCCTACGCGCTGAAGACCCGCGACGGCGGCGCGCTTTTGCTGTTCGCCCACACCCACACTCAGACCGACGCCGTCGCGCACTCCGGGCTGCAGATCAACCCCGACAAGGACGACAACGCCTGGCTGCACGGCACTCCTCGCAGTTCGGTGACGTACACGTTCGTCTGCACCGATGCCGCCACCGTGTCGGTGAAGGCCGCCCCGTCCCGCCTGATCGGCTACACGTGCGCCCGCACCGACGCCTCCGGCCCGCCCGTCGGCTCCGCGCCGACAGACCGCGCCTAGCGCGCCGGAGGAACACCCTTGTCCGTGCCCCACCCCGACTTCGAGCTGGACGACAACGTCGGCCGCACCACAGAGCAGATCGCGCCCATCGAGAGAACCGGCCGATCGCCGGCGACCCGGACCCACGTGGCCGTC
This sequence comes from Streptomyces sp. NPDC002790, assembly GCF_040295505.1. Classification (NCBI taxonomy): domain Bacteria; kingdom Bacillati; phylum Actinomycetota; class Actinomycetes; order Kitasatosporales; family Streptomycetaceae; genus Streptomyces; species Streptomyces sp. NPDC002790. Next base: position 2,540 of record NZ_JBEOVM010000126.1, read on the forward strand.
CCCGGCCTGCCGGCGCGCCCCGCTCCGCCACGAGGCCCCAGTCGCTGAACTCCCTTCAGCACAAGCCCATTTCCGTCATGACCGTTTGACGGAATGCCATTGGCTGGATGCGTGGGGCGGCGCGAAAGATAGCACGCAATCCCCGGTTACCGAAACCGGGAATTCTCCGGACTCTTGTTCTCAGCCCGCGCACCCGCCTGGGGCTGCTCCCGCATTCCTTCCTGACGCCACGGAGGTCAATTCCGCATGCGCACTGCCCTCGACTGGCGGGTGTCCGCTCGCGACTAGCGGCGGCAGCTCGATCACCCATGAACCCAATCTTTGTAAGGAGCAACTCCGTGTTCGCATCCGGCTTTTTCAAGCGCACGCTGCCCATCGCCCTGGGAGGCGCACTTGCTGCCACCGCGCTCTCCACCGCAACAGCGTCCGCAAGCTCCGGCTGGTGGGTCTCCAGCGGCGGCGGCGCCGAGGGCTACTACAACCACGTCAACGACCACGTCACCGCATGTGACATCAAGACGGACGGCTACAAGGCAGCGGTCCAGATCCTCGCGAACGATGGCCGCTTGCTCACCACCGTCACGGACTCCTACAACAACGGCAACTGCTCTTGGCGGACGCCGACCCTTTTCCAGGGCACGCACAAGATCCGGGTCTGCGTCGTTAAGGGCAACGCACGCCCCGTCAAGTGCAGTGCGGCCCATACATTCTCCGTCTGACTCTCCCACCCCCTTTACAAGATTGCGGTTCCTGCATGCCTTGTTACAAACGATTCATCCCCACCCGCCACCTATACCGGGTCCGTCCGGCCGCCTAGTTGAACACGGTCACTCAGGCCGTCCTCGGCGACGGGCGCAGCGGCCTCGCCGAGCTGTACCTGTTCCTGGAGACCGCGGCCGAGTGGTGCGAGCACAAACCAGGAACCGGGCATCGCCGCCCGCTACCGCCAGCACGCCGAGGAGCTGTCCGCACTCGGTGACCAGCTCGCCTACCTGGGCGAGGACCACCTGGCCAGCGCCTACCGGCGCACGCACCGGCCATCAGTCGGGCCGTCCACGCCCGCCGTCGCGATCACGCCTGCCGCCGCGCCGACTGCGTCCATGCGCCGCCCTGCCCGCTGACGTCGCCCACGACAGGAAGACCCTCTGTCCACTCGTTCTGTCATCGCCCGTCCCACCGGCACCGGCTACGCCGGCACGTACGTCCACTGGGACGGCTACCCCAGCCATCACCTGCCCCTGCTGCTCGCCGCACTCCAGCATCGCTTCGCCGGGGACACCGACGCCCTGACCGCGTACCTCATCGACGGGGCGCCGGAGGGCTGGTCCTTCCTCGGCACCGACCTCCTGGACGGCGCACCCGATGCGCTGCGCGAGCACCTGGCCGGCGGTCGCGACGAACCCGGCCGACGGTACCCGGCCCACCCGACCTCGCCCCCGCTCCTCTACACCGAGCGGACAGCATCCCGCCTGAGCTGGGGCTACGTCCTCCACCCTCCGGGCATCGAAGTGCTCAGCGCTCCCGGCGCGGCACGCGGTCCGGTCGTCGCATGGGGCACCGACCCCCGCGCGCGGTTCCGCGACACCGCCAGCCTGTGGGCGCCCGACCGACCGATCCCGGCCACCACCCCGCCGAAAACCACCGCGCGCACGGCGGCGTCCGGCCCCACGCCGTCGCCCATCGCGGCAGCACCGAAGCGTCCCCGCGCGTACTGACCGCCCATTTCAGGAGACCGACCTGTCCACCCGCTCTGTCATCGCCCGCCCCACCGCCGACGGATACGCCGGCATGTACGTCCACTTCGACGGCTATCCCGACAGCAAACTCCCGCTGCTCCTGACCGCCTACCAGCACCGTTTCGCCGGCGACCTGGAGTCCATGGCCCGCCACTTGATCGACGACGTGGAGCACGGCTGGGACGAGTTGGGCACCGATCTCCTCGACGGCGCTCCCGCCGCCCTGCGCCGCTCCTTGACCGGGGGCGATGAATACCTCAGCCGTCGGATGACCAACGTGATCTGCGCAGACCGCAGCCCGGCCGAGCGTGAACTGATCACGCAGGACGGCACCGGCGACCTGGAGTGGGCGTACGTCCTGCACCCGCACGGCATCGAAGTGATCGCCCTGCAGGCGTACGACCGCGGTCCCGTCGTCGCGTGGGACACCGATCCGCGCAGCCGAATCACCGCCCACCCGGGTGCGTGGCACCCGGACTCCCGCGCCCCGGTCGTTGCGCCGCGCTCCGCCCCGCGCCTGCCCACGGCCACATCCACATCGGCGCCGGCGCCCCGCAAGACCGCTCGCCGCTAACCCCGGCCACCCGCACCGTCCCGACCGCCCCACCGCCCGGAGAGCCCGCTGTCCCCGCACTCGCGCCCGAAGATCACCGTGGTCATCGCCACCCAACTCCGCCCGGACCGTCTCGCGTTCCTCACGGCCATGCACGCCAGCCTGTGCCGTCAGAGCGTGTCGGTGGAGATCATCGTCGCCCTCGACGGCGCCGACCCCGCCCGGCTGCCCGCCGCCCTCGCCGCCGATTCCCGCGTCCGCACCCTTGCCCTGCCGCGCCCGGTCGGCGCAGCCTGCGCCCGCAACTTCGCGCTCACCGAAGTGCGGACCGAGTACCTCAACTGGGCTGACGACGATGATGAGTTCACCGACTGGGCCATGGCGCTGCGGCTGCGGACCTTGGAGACGACCGGAGTGGGCTGGTGCGCCGGATATAGCCAGGACCTCCACTCCAACGGGGCCACAACTCTGTGGCGGCCCCCGACTCCGCCGGGCCGTCACGAGGCCGGGGACGTGTGGCGGTACTGGAAGGACCCGGCCGACACCATCCCGCTCGGCCCGACCACCCTCCTCGCCCGCACCGACCTGGTGCGCGCGGCCCCCATGGGCGGCCTCGTCCAGGGCGAGGATTACTGCGCGCTTGCGGTCACCTGCCTCGCCCCGGGCATCGTGCTGCCCGTCCCGGTCTACCGGTACCGCAAGCACGCGGGACAGATGACCGCGCAGGACTCGTACGACGAACTGGAGTCGAGGTCGAGGGCCTTCGCCCATGGATTTGGTGCCAACCTGCGCGCCGCGTGCCTGTCGCCCCAGGGCCCGGAACCCGCCGCCGCGTAGCCGAGACGGCCCCCTCACCTCCGCATCATTCCCACCCACCGAAGGCGCCCATGCCCGACACCCCCGACCAGGACCGGCCCCGGGAGAAGGTCCTCATCTCTCCTCGCTACCTGGCCGCCAGCCTGCCTGTCACCCATCACGAGTTCCTTGACGTGTTCGCCGAGGAGACGGGGTGGAGTGTGCACACCGACAACTCCTCGTTCACCGTCACCAGCCCCTGCCGTCGCATCACCCTCCGCCATGACCAGGAGGCCGTGGGACGAGGCCCCCATCTGGTGATCTCAGCACGTAGCGACGAGGACGCCGCCGAGCGATGGCGAACGAGCGTCAGCGGCGCCGTGCCGATCGAGTTCGTCTCCACGCTCGTCGGCACCCTGGCAGCTGAACTGGCCTCCGACCCGGATCACGTCATCTACGGCATCGGCTCCGAACCAGGCCCATTCGAGCTGCTGGTCGACGCCGACGCCTGGAATCACTTTGACGCCTCCGGGCTTTCCGGCTTCATCTCACGGGACGGGCAAGCCGCCGTGATCGGCCGGCCGCCCGACTCGTCCGCACCCGCCATCCACGGCGACTCATCCATCGCCTGGCACATTGCCGCTTCCCCGGACGACCTCGGTCACCTGTGGGACATCTCGTTCACGCAGCAGTCTCCGGCCTTCCTCATGCACGCGGTCGCCGCGAAGACCCTCGACCCTCGCCCCATGCTGCGCACCACGGCGTTCCCGTTCCCCACAGCGGTCCTTCCCCTCGTGACCATCGAGCACGCCCCGTCGCCCCAACCTCCCTCGGCGCGGCCATCGTCCACCAATCCCACGCATGGCCCCCAGCCCAAGCGCTCCCCGAAGTCCCGCTGAGCCCTACGCACCGGACACGCCCGTCCGCAGGCTCGACCCACCAGGACCTTGATGCCCGACCTCACCACCGAGATCACTCTCAGCACCAGCCGCACGCTCGGCCTCGTCGCGATGGCGGCCGGCGAAAACTACAAGCAGGCCAACCAGGCCCTCGAAGCTGCCGGGTTCAGCCGCCAGACCGGCGGCGCATACGCCGTCTCTCTCGACGACGCGCAGGCCGCCCGTCGTAACGCCAGCGCCCTGGCGGCTCACGCCACCGAACACGGCGTCACCCTCGTCACCAGCACCCGCCCCTACCTCGGGGACATCAGCACCGAGATCGCCGCGCGGTTGCCCGGCACTTGGACCTCCCAGCTGGAGCTCTACAGCTACCCACTGTGGCAGGAGGACCTCTGGTATCAGCTCTGGGAGGCCGGCGAAATCAACCGAGCACTCCAGGACCACCGCGTCCCCTTCGCGTCCGTGCTGAAGGACGGACAGAGCACGGAACTGTTGTTGATCGAGCGGCCCGGTCACCCGACCGGCTACCTCCTCGGCGCGCTCACCGATGACGAGAAGGAAGACGTCCTGGATGATCCCACCACGCCGAAGACCATGGTCCTTCCCGCTGAGCCGGACCGCGCGGCATCCGCCATCGTGAGCACGTTCCTGCCGGCCTTGCGCCACGCGCTGCACCACCGGGATCTGAACACCGTCCTGTCGGCCCTGGAACGGATTCGCAAGGAGCACGACACGCTCCAGACCATCAAGGAAACGGGCCGCTACACCGACGGCGTGCCGCTCAGCAGCCGCCTCATCGGCAGCATGGAACGCGCCTTCGCCGACCATGCCTGGATCGCTTTCAGCACCGTGCTCGAACACGGGCCACAGCTGCTCGCCCAGTGCCGTCCAGCCACCACGGCATGGCCCGACGACGCAGCAGTGCTGGTACGACTGCGCGCCGCCCTCTCCGACAATGCGGCAGCACGGGCGGAAGAGACCACCCTGGGCACCGACCTGCACGCCATACCCCGGCTGCTGCGCGCCCACGAGTACCACCACGTCCGCGCCGAGTACGGCATGTCCGCACTCCCCGCCATCCAGACGTGGCTCGCCGACGGGGCGATCTTCGAACGGCAGGTCCGCGCAGCACAACCGGCCGGGACGAACACGCTGTCCGTTCCCAGCCGGCGCGCTCTCAGCGCACATCCCGCGCTGCCACCCGCCTCCCCAGCTCCAGCGTCACGACGCTGACCGCTCGCAGAAGGGATCCGCCTCTGTCTGACCACTTCCGCTTCGGCGCTCACCCCGATCACGGGTTTGTGGCCGCCGCCACAGCGAACATTCCTGCACACCTCGCCAACTGGTACCTGGTTCGGGAGCAGTTCGAGCCCGTGCCCGACACTCCGGGCCTGTACCGGCTCACCAGCCCCGAGAAGGACGGGATCCGCCGCACCCGCCAGGCTGTTCACGATCTTCGACGCCACGGCTATGAGGTCCAGGCCGACTACCGTCTCGACCCCGGCCGCAGCGCCTCACCGCCGCGACCGGCCCTGCGAGGCGGGCTGATGGAACGCCGCAACCGCATCGCGCAGGCCGCAGCCACCCGCTCCCCGCAGCAACACGGCGCCCCGACCACCGCGCCCCCCGAGTTTCTGCCCCAGCCCGGCAACGTACCGGTGGGCGGCCACAGCCAGACAGCCGGGAAGGGGCGGAGCCGGTGAGCGATGAACCGATCCGCATCATCCGCGGCCGGGGTGGCGAAGTCGATGTCGAGGGCGCGGTCGACGGCTTCGCCGCGAGCGTCCTCAAGCGAGCCGGCTTCGACACCTACCCGCAACTGCGCGGCGTCTGGATCCGGCTGCCGTTCGACCTGGGCCGCACCTGGGAGAACGAGCACGCCACATGGGCCGCCGAGATGCTCGCCGCCGCCCGCTACAGCGTCGATCTCGACCCGGATCTGCGCGCCGTCCCGCCCGCCGCATCCGCGCCACGCCGCACGAAGCCCGCCATGACCGCACAGTCCGCGCCCGACGGCATCCCACGGCGGCGGCGCTGACCCGCCGATCCGACACGAAGGTCTTTCGCCCTGACTTCCTCCGCAGCCATCTCCCTCCACCTCAGCTCCGGCAACACGATCGTCGCGCTCCCCAGCGGGGAGAGGCACCAATGGGCAGCGATTGCACTGGAGTTGGCCGGGTTCATCCGCGAGCACCAGGACGACGCCCACCGGCTGCCCCTCGATGACCACGCCAGCGCGCGCGAGGCACTCGCCCGGCTGCACCAGACCGCTCAGGACTGTCAGGCCAAGGTCATCACCAGCGAGCGGCCCTACTTCGGCGACATCGCGCACGCCGTCGCCGAGGCCCTGCCCGGCCAGTGGGACGTCAGCATCGAGCACTACCCGGACGGCACCATCCCCTCCCAGCTCCTGGACTGGGTGTGGGAGGCGAGCCCCGCACTGTCCACCCTGGCCAAGTACCGCACTCCCGGTGCGGCGATCCTCCGCGACGGCGGCGGCACCGAACTCCTCCTGGCCGAACGCCCGTGGGACGGCCGCTATTTGACCGGCTCCCTGCTTCCGTCCCCGGACCACCTGCACGTGACCGGAGCCGGGCCCCGCACGGTGGTCGCCGCCACCGCCCGCGAGGCAGCAGCCGATGTCCGCTCGCTGCTGCTGCCCTCGTTCGAGCAGCTGGTGCATCTGGCGCGGCTGCGCGAAGCGCAGGAGGACCTGGACTGGGTGCACGGGATCGCGCCCGGCACCGTGGACAACCTGGAGCTGGACGCCGCAATGGACCGGTTCCTCACCCACGCGCCCTACCTGCTCGCGGCCACTCGCAGGGCCAACATCAAGCCCCTGGCCGACAGCGAGAGGGCGGTCCTCGTCCGCTTCGAGAACCTCCTCGCTCGAACCCAGACCGCGCCCGACGCCCAGGCCGGACCCGCGCCAAGCGGAACGGATGAAGCCCTGGCGCTGTGGCTCGAAGCCGGTGAAGACCTGCTCGACGTGGTCCGTGCCACCTCTAGTCCTGTCGCAGCCCCCTCCCGCCCAGCCATCACCACCGCCACACCCCCGAAGCCACCGACAGCAGCCACTGCCGCACGCGCCCGCTGACCCTTCCCTCTTTCGCCCTCGCCTGACGATCACGGAGAGCACCCCGCGTTGAATTCCCGTACCAGCTGCCCGTCGGACCGCACTGCCTCCCGGCCGTTGCTCGCCGAGCGGCACGTCGCCCGGCTGCTGCTGGGCACCCTGATCGGGCGTCTGCCCAACGGCATGGCCCCCGTCGCGATCCTCCTGCTGGTCGCCGAACAGGGCGGATCGCTCGCGACCGGCGGGCTGCTGTGCGCGCTGTACGGGCTCGCGAGCGCCATCGGGCAGCCAGCGCTGGGGCGCATGGTCGACCGGCGCGGCCAGACCCGGGTCACGACGGCCGCCGTCCTGGTCACCACGGTCTGCCTCCTGCTGCTGCGCACCGACGCCGTCGCCACCCCGGGGCTCGCGGCCGGATTGGTAGTCCTCGCAGGGCTGAGCACGCCTCCGTTGGAGGCGAACCTGCGCGCCCTGTGGGCCGCTGTGCTCCCGGATTCGGAGCGGCGCCGCGCCGCGCTTGCACTCGACACCGGCGCCCAAGGTCTGATCTACGTCGCCGGACCTCCGCTGGTCGCCACGGTCTCCGCCCTCCAGGGGCCCGGCGTCGCCATGACGGTCACCGCGGTGCTCGGGCTGTTCGGGGCGAGCGTGGTGCTCAGCGCCGCACCGTCCAGAAGGTGGCATCCCGAAGGCGCTCGCACGGGCGGGTTCCTCGGGCCTCTGCAGCACGGTGGGCTGCGGTTGCTGTTCCTCGCCGTCTCCGGTGTCGGCTTCGCGCTGGGGGCGATGAACGTGTGGGCGGTGTCCATGGCCGAGCGGCACGGCATGGCCCTGCTGTCCGGGGTGGTCCCGGCCGCGCTGTCTGCCGGGAGCCTCGTCGGCGGCATCCTCTACGGCCGGCGCAGCTGGCCTGGCCACCTGAGCAGGCAACTCCGTACCGCGGCACTTCTGTTCGCTCTCGCTTGGGTGCCCCTCTCCGCAGGCCCCGGGCCGGTCGCCGCGACCGCGCTCACGGCCCTACCGGGCCTCTTCCTCACCGCATTGGTCACCAGCGCATTCCTGACGGTGGATGCGCTCGCGCCCGCCGGCACCCGTACCGAGGCGTACGCCTGGCTGATCGCCGCGGTCGGCTCCGGCCAGGCGGCAGGTACCGCGCTCGCGGGCGCGCTCTCCACGCAGCCGTACACCGCGGCACTCCCCGCCGCGGGAGCCCTCACCTGCCTGCTGGTGTTGCTCGGCGCCCGCCGCCGCCTGACCGTTGCAGACCCGACGCGCCGCCGAGGCCGGCATCGCCGCACACCCGCCCATGCCGCGCATGCCGCGCATGCCGCGCATGCCGCGCATGCCGCGCATGCCGCGCATGCCGCGCATGCCGCGCATCGCTGAGTCTCACACCCCGCCCGCGCGGCCTGCGAGTTTCCGTCAATGACCCCTGAACTGCCCGTCACGGCAAGGAGACCACCCAGAGCATGACCGTTGTTGGTACACCCGGCTATCGGAACTGCGGAAGGCGAGACGGGTAGTTGCAGGGCGGTGAGGCCCGCCCTGGAGCATGTCGGCAGTCATTGCCCATCTTTCGTGGTCCAGCCACGCACCGTTGATGTGCTGAAAGCTCAGGGCCCGCCTCCGCCTTCGCCCAACACCCCACCGCTTTCACGCCACCACCGATAGGAGATCCGCCTTGCACGAGGCACCAGCAGAGCCGTTCATGACGATCCGGCACGCCATCACCGGAGAGATCACCACCACCGGCTACAACGCCGCCGCCCGGCGGATCCTGCTCCAGGACGGCTTCGAAGAGACGCCCGACTGCGCCTGCCGAGCGACGGAACCCGGTACGGAGCGGACGCACGGGCCTGCTCGGCAGCCAGCGACCTGCTCGTCGCCAGCCACCCCCTGCACCTGGGCCGAGCCCCCGGTCGGCCAGTACGCGCCGACGGCAGGCCCCGGTTGGCCCGGTCGCCGATGTCAGCACAGTCCGTGATCCGCTCCGAGAGCGGCCAGCCGCTCCAGCACATCGCCAACCCCGCCCGCACCCATACCTGTTGAAGGACCCTCGTCTTGACCACACCCGGACCGCCTACCAGTCCAGCGCGGACCAAGGGCGGCGAACTACGGGCCAAGGTCGCCCGACTCCTGGCCGACCGGCCGGCGGACACGCTCACCATCGGGGACATGGCCAGGCAGCTTGGTCACTCCCACGGCGCCGTCCGCAACGCCGCCCTCACCCTGGTACGACGCGGCGAGGCAGGCCAAAGCGGAAGCGGTCAGCCGGAGTTCCGTGCGAACGCGAAAACCGCCGCAGCCGCGCAGACCGCTGTGATCAGCCCACCGGGCACCCATGCTCCCCGCACCCAGACGACCACGGCCCGCACCACCACTCCGGCAGTAGCCAAGCCCAGGCAGACCGGCCCGATCCGCCGCGCGGGGGGCCAGCTCTACCACCCCCGGGAGCTGGCCGATCTGCCCGACGTCGAGGCGCTGAATCGCTTGCGCGACGCCGACGTGCCGGTGCTGCTCTACGGCCCTCCGGGCACCGGCAAGACGTCTTTGGTGGAGGCGGCGTTCCCGGACCTGCTCACCGTCGCCGGGGACGGCGACACCACGGTCGGCGACCTGATCGGCGAGTACATGCAGGCCGACGGCGGGGGTTACGTTTTCCAGTACGGTCCGCTGGTCACGGCGATGACCGAGGGCCGTGCCCTGCTGATCGACGATGCCACCTTGATCTCACCGAAGGTCCTGGCGGCGCTGTATCCCGCGATGGACGGGCGCCGGCAGATCCAGGTCAAGGCTCACAAGGGCGAGGCCATCAAGGCCGAGCCGGGCTTCTACGTGGTGGCGGGCCACAATCCCGGCGTCCACGGGGCGGTGTTGACGGAGGCGCTGTCGTCCCGGTTCAGCGTGCAGATCCAGATCGGCACGGACTACGACCTCGCTCTGGCCCTGAGGATCGATGCCCGGGTGGTCCGGGTCGCCCGGAACCTCGCCCGCCAGGTCGAACTCGGCGAGCTGGGGTGGGCCCCCCAACTGCGGGAACTGCTCAGCTACCAGAAGACCGAGGCCGTCCTAGGCACCAATGCCGCACTGGCGAACCTGGTCGGCATCGCACCTGTGGAGGATCGCGACATCGTCGCCGACGCCGTCATTAAGGCTGTCGGCGTCAAGAAGATCGCGCCCCTCACCCTCGGCAAGCAACTCCCCGCCTCGGCCGTCCAGCAGCCCCCGAGCACCGGCTCCGCACACCGGGGCCGCTCGCGATGAGCGCCCACCACCACGTCCAGTCCCCCGCCATCCGGGACGACGACGCCGACCTCGCGCGCTGGGACAACGACGGCGCCCCTCCCGCGCAACCCCGCACCTCCCCGGCCGCATGGCTGCGCGTGGGAGCCGAACTCGGCGACCGGCTCGTCGCCCTCTCCGGCCGCCAGGACCTCCTCGTCACCTGCCGCCCCGGCACGCGCAGCGGCGCACCGGCCGCGTTCTTCCCCACTCTGGGCGAGGTCGAGTTCGACGCCAGCCTGTTCGCCCCGCTAAAGCCCCACGAGATCCATCCGCGGATGGTGGGCGACGAGGAGCGATATCCCGCCGCCTGGGGCGTCTTCGTCCACGAGGCCGCGCACGCCGCCCACTCCGTCTGGACCCAGCCTGGCGGAGCCAACCCCCGTGTCGTCGAAGCCGCGCTCCTGCTGGAGGAGAGCCGCGTCGAAGGCACACACCTGATCACCCGGCCCACGGACCGCACATACCTGCGCACCAGCGCCCGAACCCTGGTCATGCCCGACATCGCCCACCCCACCCTCCAGGGCATCGAGCACGCCGCCTCCGTGGCGGCCCTGATCCTCGGCCGCCGCGACGTCGGCATCCTGGACGCCGGCGAGACCCGGGCCGTCTCCGATCTGTGCGAAAAGGTGCTGGGCAAAGACCTGCTGGCCACCCTCACCCGCATCTGGACCGCAGCCCACCAGTGCGCCGACCACGACGCCACGACCATGCTCGCGCACGGTCAAGAATGGTGCGACGCTCTGGACGCCGCAGCCCCCGCCCTGCCCGTGCCGGAGAACCTCACCGATCTGCTGTCCGGCGCCGTGGGGGTCGTCATGGACAGCACGGCAGCCACCGACGCCGCCGACCTCGCGGCACAGGCCGCAGCGAACAACGCCATGACGTCGCGGTCCAAGGCACAGGCTCAGGACCGCGCCCAGCGGGCCGGCCAGCGACGCAAAGCCGCCGCCACCGCCAAGAGCGTCTTCAACACCCGTGGCACCACCGTCAACCCCGACGGCACAACGGCGCCCCACAGCACCCCAGTCACCGGCACCCGTCAGCCCACCGCCGCCGAGCAGAGTGCCGCCGCGCGCCTGAGCCGCGCCCTGCGCGCCGCCGCCTACCGCGAGCGGACCGAGGAGCAAACCACCAGCCCCACACCGCCCGGCCGCCTCAACATGCGCGCGGCCCTCGCCCGCGACGCCCAGCGCGCCGCCGGGTCCGTCCCCACCGCGGAACCGTTCACCCACACCCGCCGCCGGAACTCTCCCACCCCACCGCTGCGTGTGGGTATCGCCGTCGACGTCTCCAGCTCCATGCGTGCCGCCTGCGCGCCCGTCGCGTCCGCTGCCTGGATCGTGGCACGCGCGGCAGCCCTGACCGACCCCGACTCCCTTACCGCCACCATCGCCTATGACAGGCACCTGACCGCGTTGACCCGACCCACCCACCGAGCACCAGAGCGCGTGACGACGTTCGATGCCAACGGCGGCCACCACAATCTCGGCGACGCCATCGACGCACTCGACCACGGCCTCGAACTCCGACGCCCTGGCGCCGGCCGCCTGCTCGTGATCGTCACCGACGCCCTGTACGGCAGCGACGAAACCGCTCAAGCCGTCACCCGCGTCAAGCAGCTCACGACCGCAGGCTGCGCCGTACTCCAGCTCACCCTCACCGCCAGGTCCCAGCACCTGCCGGGGACCACCTTGCTCCACCTGCCCCAGCCCTCCAGCGCTCCCGTTGCCATCGCCAAGGCGGCCACAGACGCCATCCGCAGGACCCGGTGAGCCGACATAGAAGACAGAAAACAGGAACAACTACGTGGCAATCCGTACGACCTGGAAGATCGTCCACAGCTGTGGACACGAAGTGACGCACAACCTCTCCGACCGGGCCGCTGACCGGCGCGCCGGATTCGCCCGCTGGCTCGAAGGCCGCGACTGCACCGACTGCTGGAAGGCCGCCCGCGACTCCGACACGGAATCCAAGGAAGCCTGGCTCGCCACCAAGCGCGCCGAGGAACAGCAGGCCGCCCGCGAGTGGGCCGAGCAGTTCGACATGCCGCCGCTCGAAGGGCCCGAGCGGGCCCTCGACTGGGGCGAGCGCTCCCGCCACCAGCTCGTCACCGCCGCCTACAGCTTGCTGGTGAGCGAGGGCACCTGGGACGAGGCCGACTGGGCCGACCTGGAAGACAAGATCCGCACCGTAGACCGCGCCGGATGGTGGATCGACCAGCGGGACGCCGAGGGCGCTGACCTGCCCGAACTCCTGGACGCCGCCGCCTCCGACGACATCGGGACGGAGAACCCGTTCCGATAGAACGCTGGGCTTTATAGCCGACGATCCCCGGTTACCGAAACCGGGGATCGTCCGGATCCTTGTTCCTCCCACCGCCTCCCCGCGCACCTCGTGGAAGGAAACCTGCTGTGCCCGCACCCAGCCACCCGCATGCCCCCGGTGACACCGTCACCCCCGATCGCGACATCACCCACGCCCACTTCCGGCCCGGTGACCAGGTCGTCATCCTCAAGGGCACCTCCGGCAGCGAACTGTGGGGCGATGCCTACAAGGTCGTCGCCCCCTCGTGGCACACCCCGACCGACGAGGACGGCTGGCGCCTGTACGACCCAGCCGGCGGCGAACGCTCGTACATCACCGCGCACCCGCGCTACCTGGTCCACCTCTCCAGCCGATGCCCGGACTGCCTCATCTACCAGCAGGCGCTGCGCAGTTACCTGGTGCCGCGCCTGGCCGGCGCCGACGAGGATGTCGACTGCGGCTGGTACTCACTCACCCACCTCAACCAGGTGGTGCACGTCGCCGACGCGCGGGGCGGCCAGTGACCGAGGCACTCGACCCCGATCGCGCGACCGTCCTGGCCCGAGCGGTATCGGCGGCCGTCGATCAGATCGCCGGCACCCAGTGGCCGTCGCTGCTGGCCGAGGCACTGCGCGAGACGGAGGCGACCTGGCAGGAGTCGGCGCAGGTGTGCGCCGACGTCGCCTGGCGGGCCCGCGCGGCGGGCAACAGCGCACTGGCGCTGCTCACCTCCGAGCAGGTCACCGACCCCAGTCCCGGCCCCGTGATCTGGCGGACGTACCGGCACCTCTACCTCAGCACGCTGCGCTACGACTTCCGCTGCCGCGACATCGAGTCGCTCATGAACAAGGTGCCGGTGAACGTGCTGGACGAGGACCCCTACAGCGAAGCCCTGTACGCCTTCGCACGGTTGGGGCAGTCACGCTCCGACGGCCTCGCCGTCATGCACCGGGTCCTCGTCGCCGCACCCGGCCACCCCAAGACGCTGCACGTCCTGCTGCACGGCGTGTGGCTGGGCACCTTCCTTCCCGGCCGGGCGCCCATGCTGCTGGCCCTGGTGGGCCTGCTCCCCGAGGGCGGGCTGAACGATCCCATCGCTCTGTTCCGCATGGCCTCGGCCCGGCGCAGCCTGGGCCACTATCCCGAAGCCCTCACCGCCATCGGCCATGCCCTGGAGCTGCTGCCGCCCGGCGATCCGGCCGTGCACGCCGACCTGGTCCGAGAACACGCGCTCATCACCCTCGCCTACGACCTCACGCAACACGCCCGCGCGACCCGGAACACCACCCCATCATGATCATTCGCATTCACCCGCGCGGCATCGATCCCAACGAAGCCCTCGCCGAGGCCCTGGGCCGGCCCGTCAGCCGCCAGGAGGGGTTGACCGACCACACGGTGGTCGCCCACTGGCCGGGGCTGGACGCCTACTTCCTCGACGACGAGGACCGCATCTGGGCTTCTGCCGAGTGGGCCCAGCATCTCAATCACCCGTCCTGGCAGCACCACCACGCGGCCAGCCCACGAGGCGACTACCGGGCTATCTGGCATGCGTCCGCGCGCCTGCATCCGGACGACCGCGACCTCACCCGCCCGGAGTGGTCCGAGATCGCCCACCGGATCGCCCGCACCGCGGACGTCCAGCGCCCCGGAGACGAACGCGGCTGCCGCTGGATAGCCGTCCAAGCACAGCCCGGCCGCATCGACCTGATCGCCAACCTCATCCGAGCCGACGGCACATGGACGGCGCACCGGTCGAACCTGTCACGTCTGGCCGCCGAGAGCCGGCGCCTGGAGGCCGAGCTGGGGCTGATCTCACCATCGGTCGGCGGCCCGGATCCGCATCAGGGCGCACGCTTCGCCCAACGCGCCCGGCCGCCGTGGGCCGCCCCCGACGCCACCGCTCAACTCGCGGAGCTGCTGCGGCAACTCGCCGACGAGGATGCCGGTCCGCTGTCCACCGTCCGTGGCCTCGTCGAGCACGCGGCTCACCGTCTCGACCGCCTCCCCGGTGCGCACGGCCGCGACCGCGCACACCAGCTGGAACTGATCGCCCGCCGCCTGCACGGCATCCAGCAGGACCTCGACTCCCTGGCCAGCACACTTCCGGCCAACAGCCAGACAACATCGCCTCGCCCAACTGCGCTATCTGCGATGCCAGTTGGACAGCCCGCCCCGCCGAACGCCACCCGGCCCGCCCACTGACCGTCAGAAAGCATCTCCTTCTTGGCCCTCGCCGATCGTTACCTGACCCTGGGGCGCGATGTGCACTCCGGGGAAGTCCTCGCCCGCGGCGGCGATCCCGAAGCCCACAGCATCCTTGAGCGCACCGGGTTCGTCCCCGTCGTCCGCCTGCACGAGACCTATCACCGCCTGCCCGTCGGCCTCGACGAAGCCGAAGAGAAACGTCTCGCCGCCCGCGCCGTCGCCCGGCTGCGTGCCGTCAAATACGACGTGAAGGCCGACGAAGCCTTCGACACCGGGATGCGCGAGCCGCACTACCTCTCCATTGGCTCCCAGGCCGCCCACCTCGCCGAGCAGATCCGCGAAGCCAGCACCACCGACTAGGTCGCCGACGTCCTGACCGAACTCACCGCCTCCCACGACGGCGTCCTCATCGCCCTCGGCGAGGTCTTCGCGGCCAGTGCCACCTTCTATCAAGACCTCGACCAACCGGCAGATCCGCACACCGCGAAGCGCCTGCAGTACCTGGCCGAGCACCGGCTCGGCGTCCTGTGGTCCGACCTCGCGCACATGCGCAACGACCTCGCCGACCGGCACCAGGACCATCCCCCAGCGCCTCGCCTGCACCGCCGAGGTAGGACCGCAGGAACGCGAAGCCTCCGCGGTCTGCGCCTGCCCGCCGCCACCACCGCGTCTGGCCAC
>NZ_JBEOVM010000127.1:0-17939 GCF_040295505.1 Streptomyces sp. NPDC002790
CGCTCGCAGGTCGGTCAATGGGTTGCGCGACGATTTCCGGAACGGCCCCTTCCCGCCAACTCCCGCAGGCGCGGGCCCCCTTGACTTGACCATGAACGGTCACGATTCTGACGCTTGTTCGCTTCTGCGGCATCGCGCCACAACCGTGGCAGACAACTGCAAGGGGGGCTCATGCGACGAAGTGTGGGACGAAGAACGGGACGGGGGCGGGGAGCGGGACGACGAGCGAGATCGATCCTCGCCGTCGGAGCGCTTGTCCTGGGGGTGGGAGGCGCCGCACTGGCGCCCGTCGCCCACGCGGACAACGGCCCGGCGAAGGCAGGTTCCGGCGCGGACGCCGTCAAGGTGTTCCGCGCCGAGGTGTCGAAGGAGCAGATACCGCTGCTCCTCCAGGCCGGCCAGGACGGCCACGAACTCGGCGAGCAGGCTCCGAAGAAGGGCACGTCGAAGGTCGAGGTCTACCTCACCGACAAGCAGGCCGACAGCCTTCGTAAGAAGGGCGTCGAGCTCACCGAGCACAAGCTGAGTACCAAGGCGACGGCCCGCGTCGAGGCCGCCGGTGACGGAGTCTTCCGCCCGTACCGCGGCAAGGGCGGCCTCCAGGAGGAGGTCCTGCGCACCGCCCAGGAGCATCCCGACCTCACCAAGGTCGTCTCCATCGGCAAGACGCTCCAGGGCCAGGACATCCTCGCGCTCAAGCTCACCAAGCGCGCCAAGAAGGTCAAGGACGGCGCGAAGCCGTCCGTGCTCTACATGTCGAACCAGCACGCGCGCGAGTGGATCACCCCGGAGATGACCCGCCGCTTGATGCACCACTACGTGGACAACTACTCCAAGGACGCGCACGTCAAGAAGCTCGTCGACTCCACGGAGATGTGGTTCGTCCTCTCCGCCAACCCCGACGGCTACGACTGGACGTTCAAGGACGCGGCCAACCGCCAGTGGCGCAAGAACATGCGCGACAACAACGGCGACGGCAAGTACACCACCGGCGACGGCGTCGACCTCAACCGCAACTTCGCCTACAAGTGGGGCTACGACGACGAGGGTTCGTCACCCGAACCCGCCAACCAGACCTACCGTGGCGCGAGCCCGAACTCCGAGCCGGAGACCAAGGCCCTCGACGCTTTCGAGAAGCGCGTCGGCTTCGACTACGCCATCAACTACCACTCCGCCGCCGAACTGCTGCTCTACGGAGTGGGCTGGCAGGTCGCCACGCCGACCCCGGACGACGTGCTCTACAAGGCGCTCGCCGGTACCCCGGAGAAGTCCGCGATCCCCGGCTACCACCCGCAGGTCTCCTCGGAGCTGTACACGACGAACGGCGAGGCCGACGGGCACGCAGGCAACGTCAACGGCACCTCGATGTTCACGCCCGAGATGAGCACCTGCCAGACCGCGTCGAACGTCGACCCCAACGACGCGTGGAAACCCGGCGACTGCGCGTCGGTCTTCACGTTCCCGGACGACGAGAAGCTCATCCAGGCCGAGTTCGAGAAGAACATCCCCTTCGCGATGTCGATCGCCGAGACCGCCTCGCACCCGGACCAACCGTCGTCCTCGGTCGGCATGGAGGCGCCCGACTTCACCCCGGCGAAGTTCACGACTTCGTACGCGCGCGGTGGTGACCAGGAAGTCTCCGTGACGGTACGGAAGTCTGTTCGCGACAAGGAGCTGAACTACCGCGTCAATGGCGGCCGTTCGCACGATGAGGAATTGCGTGCCTGGAAGGGCGGCGAGACCTACGGAGGCGACGACAATCTGCACTTCGACGCCTATAGGGCGAAGGTCGAGGACGCCGATGTCGGCGACAAGGTAGAGGTGTGGTTCACGGGGCGCACGAAATCCGGAAAGAGCACAAGTAGCGAGCACTTCACCTACACCGTCGCCGCACGCGACAAGGGCGACACTCTTGTCGTCGCGGAGAACGACGCCGCGGGTGTGCAAACGGGCGCCTACGTAGACGCGCTCAAGGCCGCGGGCCGCTCCCCGGTCGTCTGGAACGTCGCGAAGCAGGGTACTCCCGACCCCCTCGCCGTACTCGGCCACTTCAAGGCGGTCGTCCACTACACGAGCGCCGACCGGCCGACCCTCGCCACCCAACTGGCCATACGCGACTACCTGAACGAGGGCGGCAAGCTCGTCGAGGCGGGCGAGAAGGCGGGCGGCTCTGTCGACATCGGCGGCACCACGACGAACGACTTCAGCCAGTACTACCTGGGCGCCTACTCGCGCACGGCCTCCCCGGTGGCGACCCGCTTCGACGGTTCAGGTGACCTCGACGGGATCGCCGCGTCCCTCGGAGACGCACCCGGCAACCCGCTGAACGGCGCGGGCCTGTACGAGGCGACCTCCGCCACGCTGCCGCAGTTCACCAGCGCGGGAGCGGGCCAGTACGAGGGCGCGGGCATGGCGGCCGCCGTCCACACGGACGACGCGTACAAGCGCCTGACCCGCACCATCGACCTCAGCGGAGTCACCGCGGCCCAGCAGCCGCAGCTGCGGATGCAGCTCCTGTGGGACACCGAACCGGGCTACGACCACGCACCCCTGGAGGCGCACACGACCGGTGCGGAGGACTGGACGACCCTGCCCGACAGGGACGGTTACACCTCGAACAAGGTGCCCACGGAGTGCGAGGCCGGATTCTTCATCCAGGACCACCCGGCGCTCGCCCGCTACCTGACGCCGGACGGCGCCGCCTGCGGCAACACCGGCACCTCCGGCCAGTGGAACAGCCTCACCGGCTCCTCGGACGACTGGAAGACGGTCACGTACGACCTGAGCGCCTATGCCGGCAAGTCCGTCGAGGTGTCCCTGAGTTACGTGAGCGACCCCGGGACCGGAGGTGAGGGCGTGCGCGCCGACAACGCCTCCGTCGTGATCGGGGGACAGGCCACCGAGACCGAGGGCTTCGAGACGTCCCTGGGCGTCTGGAGCGTCCCCGGGCCGCCCGCGGGCAGTCCGCCCGCCGTGAAGGACTGGGCGCTCGCCAAGGACCTGTTCACGACGTACGGCGCGATCAGCACGCCCGACACGGTGCTGCTCGGATTCGGCCTGGAACACGTCACCGCGGCAGCCGATCGAAATGCGCTCATCCGAAAGGCCCTGCGCTCAATTAGCGACTGAACGGGGTCTGAATTACCCGCGAAATACACAGCGGCCCGTACGTTACTCATGAGTACGGGCCGCTGTGTCCTGCATGGAGTCGCTCGATGTCACCCCGAGCCTTTATGGGAGGTAGGGTCGGAGGCGGTCGGGGACATCCCAAATAAATCTCGCCGGCGTCGATACTCCGGCGTACCAACGAGGAGATCGGTTCGTGACGATCCGCGTAGGCATCAACGGCTTTGGCCGCATCGGTCGCAATTATTTCCGCGCCCTTCTTGACCAGGGTGCAGACATCGAGATCGTTGCTGTCAACGACCTGGGTGACACCGCGACCACCGCACACCTTCTGAAGTACGACACGATCCTGGGCCGTCTCAAGGCCGAGGTGTCGCACACAGAGGACACCATCACGGTCGACGGCCGCACCATCAAGGTGCTGTCCGAGCGCAACCCCGCCGACATTCCGTGGGGTCAGCTCGGTGTCGACGTCGTGATCGAGTCCACGGGCATCTTCACGAAGAAGGCGGACGCCGAGAAGCACATCGCAGGCGGCGCCAAGAAGGTCCTCATCTCGGCTCCGGCCAAGGACGAGGACATCACCATCGTGATGGGCGTCAACCAGGACCAGTACGACCCGGCGAACCACCACGTCATCTCGAACGCGTCGTGCACCACCAACTGTGTGGCGCCGATGGCGAAGGTGCTCGACGAGAACTTCGGCATCGTCCGTGGCCTGATGACGACGGTTCACGCCTACACGAACGACCAGCGCATCCTGGACTTCCCGCACAGCGACCTGCGCCGCGCGCGTGCCGCCGCGGAGAACATCATCCCGACCACGACGGGCGCCGCCAAGGCGACCGCCCTGGTCCTGCCGCAGCTCAAGGGCAAGCTCGACGGCATCGCGATGCGCGTCCCGGTCCCGACCGGCTCGGCCACCGACCTGGTCGTGGAGCTGCAGCGCGAGACCACCAAGGACGAGGTCAACGCCGCGTTCAAGAAGGCCGCGGACGGCGAGCTCAAGGGCATCGTGGCGTACACCGAGGACCCGATCGTGTCCTCGGACATCGTCGGCGAGCCGGTCTCCTGCACCTTCGACTCCTCCCTGACCATGGTCCAGGAAGGCAACTCGGTGAAGATCCTCGGCTGGTACGACAACGAGTGGGGCTACTCCAACCGTCTCGTCGACCTCACGGTCTTCGTCGGCGGTCAGCTCTGAGCCGTCCAGGGTTCTGAGACCTCTAAGGTTCTAGAGCAGCAAGGCACTCAGATGTAGCGAAGGGTCCGGACCCGCGCGGCGCCGCGCGACAGTCCGGGCCCTTCGCGCGTCAGCCTTCACGAACGTGCACGACCAGCCCTCTCAAGGAGCCCATCCATGAAGACGATTGAGGAACTTCTCGCCGAAGGGGTCGACGGGAAGCGGGTGTTCGTCCGCGCCGACCTCAACGTGCCGCTGGCCGACGGCCTCATCACCGACGACGGCCGCATCCGCGCCGTCCTGCCGACCGTGCAGGCCCTGGCCGGCGCGGGCGCCAAGGTGATCGTCGCCTCCCACCTGGGCCGCCCCAAGGGCGCCCCGGACCCGCAGTTCTCCCTGCTGCCCGCCGCCGAGCGCCTCGCCGAGCTGCTGGGCAAGCCGGTCGCGTTCGCCCAGGACACGGTCGGCCCCGCCGCCCACGAGGCCGTCGACGGCCTGCAGCCCGGCCAGGTCGCCGTCATCGAGAACCTGCGCTTCAACGCCGGCGAGACGAGCAAGGACGACGCCGAGCGCGGCGACTTCGCCGAGCAGCTCGCCCACCTTGCGGACGTCTACGTAGGCGACGGTTTCGGCGCCGTGCACCGCAAGCACGCCTCCGTGTACGACCTGCCGAAGCGGCTTCCGCACTACGCCGGCTACCTCATCGCCACCGAGGTCGGCGTCCTGAAGAAGCTCACCGACGACGTCAAGCGCCCCTACGTGGTCGCGCTCGGCGGCGCCAAGGTCTCCGACAAGCTGGCCGTCATCGACCAGCTGCTCGGCAGGGCCGACCGCCTCCTCATCGGTGGTGGCATGGCGTACACCTTCCTCAAGGCCAAGGGCTACGAGGTCGGTATCTCGCTCCTCCAGGAGGACCAGCTCCCGACCGTCACGGAGTACATGGAGCGCGCCGAGAAGAACGGCGTGGAGATCGTGCTCCCGGTCGACGTCCTGGTCTCGCCGGAGTTCCCCGACCTCAAGGGCAAGACCCCGGCCAACCCCTCGACCGTCGCCGCGGACGCCATCCCGGCCGACCAGGAGGGCCTGGACATCGGCCCCAAGACCCGCAAGCTGTACGCCTCGAAGCTCGCCGACGCCGAGACCGTGTTCTGGAACGGTCCGATGGGCGTCTTCGAGCACCCCGACTACGCCGAGGGCACCAAGGCGGTCGCCCAGGCCCTCATCGACGCTCCCGGCTTCACCGTCGTGGGTGGCGGAGACTCCGCCGCGGCGGTCCGTACGCTGGGCTTCGACGAGAAGGCATTCGGCCACATCTCGACCGGCGGTGGCGCCTCCCTCGAGTACCTCGAGGGCAAGACGCTGCCCGGTCTCGCCGCACTGGAGGACTGACCCCGCATGACTGCTCCCGTACAGGGCCGCACGCCGCTGATGGCGGGCAACTGGAAGATGAACCTCAACCACCTCGAGGCCATCGCGCACGTCCAGAAGCTCGCTTTCGCTCTCGCGGACAAGGACTACGACGCCGTCGAGGTCGCCGTTCTGCCGCCGTTCACCGACCTGCGCTCCGTGCAGACGCTGGTCGACGGCGACAAGCTCAAGATCAAGTACGGCGCCCAGGACCTCTCGGCGCACGACTCCGGCGCGTACACCGGTGAGATCTCCGGCCCGATGCTCGCCAAGCTCAAGTGCACCTTCGTGGCGATCGGCCACTCGGAGCGCCGGCAGTACCACGACGAGACCGACGAGGTCGTCAACGGCAAGGTGAAGGCCGCGTACAAGCACGGCCTGACGCCGATCCTGTGTGTCGGTGAGGAGCTGGACGTCCGAGAGGCGGGCAACCACGTCTCCCACACGCTCGGCCAGGTCGAGGGCGGCCTCAAGGACCTGCCCGCCGAGCAGGCCGAGACGATCGTCATCGCCTACGAGCCCGTGTGGGCCATCGGCACCGGCAAGGTGTGCGGCGCCGACGACGCGCAGGAGGTCTGCGGGGCCATCCGTGGCAAGCTCGCCGATCTGTACTCGCAGGACGTCGCGGACAAGGTCCGCATCCAGTACGGCGGTTCGGTGAAGTCCGGCAACGTCGCGGAGATCATGTCCAAGCCCGACATCGACGGCGCCCTGATCGGCGGCGCCTCGCTGGACGCCGACGAGTTCGTGAAGATCGTTCGCTTCCACGAGCAGTGACACGAGCAGCGAGTAGGCGCTAGCCGCCATACGTCGTACCCTTGCGGGGCCGAGGCTCTTCGCGGAGCGTCGGCCCCGTCGTCCAAAAAGTTCCGAGGAAGTTGGTCCAGCCGTGGTTATGGGGTTCTCGATCGCCCTGATCGTCTTCAGCCTGCTGCTGATGCTCCTGGTGCTGATGCACAAGGGAAAGGGCGGCGGCCTCTCCGACATGTTCGGTGGCGGCATGCAGTCCTCCGTCGGTGGCTCCTCGGTCGCCGAGCGGAACCTCGACCGGATCACGGTCGTGACCGGTCTCCTGTGGTTCGCGTGCATCGTGGTGCTCGGCATTCTGATGAAGATCAACAACTGACTTTCGGGCCCCGGTCCCTGGGGCCGGTCCGCCACAACCGCATATCTCTCACGTAAAGCCCCATGTTCGGTACGCGCTCAACAACGCGGCCTATCATGGGGCTTGCGTCTGTGGAGCGATGTAACTCCAAGCACTGGACGCGCGTTGGGCCTTACGTAGACTGAGGCGCTCCGCGGCGAAGCTCGAACGCCGACAGGCTTCGCGGCACCATCACGCAGGGAGTTACGACCGTGGCAAGTGGCAACGCGATCCGAGGAAGTCGGGTCGGGGCGGGGCCGATGGGCGAGGCCGAGCGCGGCGAGTCCGCGCCGCGCCTGCGCATCTCCTTCTGGTGCTCGAACGGGCACGAGACGCAGCCGAGCTTCGCCTCCGACGCGCAGGTGCCGGAGACCTGGGACTGTCCGCGCTGCGGCTTCCCGGCCGGGCAGGACCGGGACAGCCCGCCGGCCCCACCGCGTACGGAGCCGTACAAGACGCACCTGGCCTATGTGCGGGAGCGGCGCAGTGACGCGGACGGTGAGGCGATCCTCGCCGAGGCGCTCGCGAAACTGCGGGGCGAGATCTGACCGGCCAAAAGGGCCGGGCACCTGAGCAGGTGCCCGGCCCTTTTCTCGTACCTCTTTCGTGTGGCCACGGAAAGGCCCGATTCAACCTGATCAATTAGGTTGGATGGCAGCAGCGGGGCACCGTACGTACGCAGGTACGAGAGAAGGCTGAAGTCCGAGATGAACGCGTCCGACAAGCAGACAGCACTCACCCAGACGCCCGAATGGCAGGCGCTCGCCAAGCACCGCGAGCAGCTGGGCGACGTACCACTGCGGGAGTTGTTCGAGGCCGATCCCGCGCGCGGTTCCGGCTGGACGCTGGGGGTCGGTGACCTGCACGTCGACTACTCCAAGCACCTGGTCACCGGCGAGACGCTGCGGCTGCTGCGCGAGCTGGCCGCCGCGACCGACGTGTTCGGCCTGCGCGATGCCATGTTCCGCGGCGACAAGATCAACACGACCGAGGACCGGGCCGTCCTGCACACCGCGCTGCGTGCTCCGCGGGACGCGGTGATCGAGGTCGACGGCGAGAACGTGGTGCCGGGAGTGCACGCCGTCCTCGACAAGATGGCCGCCTTCGCCGACCGGGTCAGGTCGGGGGAGTGGACCGGACACACCGGCAAGCGGATCAAGAACGTCGTCAACATCGGCATCGGCGGCTCCGACCTCGGTCCCGCGATGGCGTACGAGGTGCTGCGCTCCTTCGCCGACCGCGACCTGACCGTCCGCTTCGTGTCGAACGTCGACGGGGCGGACCTGCACGAGGCCGTACGGGACCTGGACCCCGCCGAGACGCTGTTCGTCATCGCCTCGAAGACCTTCACCACCATCGAGACGATCACCAACGCGACGTCCGCGCGCGACTGGCTGCTCACCGGGCTGAGGGCCCCTCAGGAAGCCGTCGCCAAGCACTTCGTGGCGCTTTCGACGAACGCAGGGAAGGTGTCGGAGTTCGGCATCGACACGGCCAACATGTTCGAGTTCTGGGACTGGGTCGGCGGACGTTATTCGTATGACTCGGCGATCGGGTTGTCGCTGATGATCGCCATCGGCCCGGCCGCGTTCCGCGAGATGCTCGACGGCTTCCTCCTCGTCGACGAGCACTTCCGCACGGCGCCCGCCGAGTCCAACGTCCCTTTGCTGATGGGTCTGTTGGGTATCTGGTACGGAAACTTCCACGACGCGCAGTCGCACGCGGTGCTGCCGTACTCGCACTACCTCTCCAAGTTCACGGCGTACCTCCAGCAGCTCGACATGGAGTCGAACGGCAAGTACGTGCAACGCAATGGCGAGGAGGTCGGCTGGCAGACCGGCCCCGTGGTGTGGGGCACGCCGGGCACGAACGGGCAGCACGCCTACTACCAACTCATCCACCAGGGAACGAAGTTGATCCCTGCGGACTTCATCGGTTTCGCCGAGCCGGTCGCCGATCTGCTGCCGGGGCTCGTCGCCCAGCACGACCTGCTCATGGCCAACTTCTTCGCGCAGACCCAGGCGCTGGCGTTCGGCAAGACACCCGACGAGGTGCGCGCCGAGGGAGTGCCCGAGGAGCTGGTGCCGCACAAGACGTTCAAGGGCGACCACCCGACGACCACGATCCTCGCGAAGGACCTCACGCCGTCCGTGCTCGGGCAGTTGGTCGCCCTCTACGAACACAAGGTGTTCGTGCAAGGCGCCGTCTGGAACATCGACTCCTTCGACCAGTGGGGCGTCGAGCTGGGCAAGGTGCTCGCGAAGCGCGTGGAGCCGGCGCTCACCGAGGGTGCGGAGGTACCGGGGCTCGACACGTCGACACAGGCGCTGGTCGCGAAGTACCGGGAGCTGCGGGGCCGTTAATCGTTATTGGGGTGCGCAAAGTCCTTCCGGCGGGTGAGACTGCCCGTCCGTGACCCAGCCGGGAGGCAGCCCCCTGATGAACAACGGCCAGCTCATGTCGGCACTCGCCGACCCAGAACGACTCAGGCTCTACGCGCGCATCGTCCTCGACGGCCTGCCGCCGCGCGAGGCCGACTCCCCGGTGGCCCGCAAGCACCTCGGCAAGCTGATCGCCGCGGGACTCGTCCAGCGCCTCGACGACGGCTCGCTGCGCGCCGGGTCGGAGATCTTCCGCCACCACCGGGCCGCCGAGCCCGCCCCGGGCGTCCCGCGCCACCTCACCGGCTTCTTCTCCCGGGGCCGCCTCACCGTCATACCGGTACGCCAGACCGTCCGCCACGACCTCCTCGTGCACCTCACGGGCAGGCTCTTCGACGCCGAGCGCACCTACAGCGAGCGCGAGGTCAACGAGGCGCTGCGCACGGTCCATGACGACACGGCCGCGCTGCGCCGCTACTGCGTCATCGACGGCCTCCTCGTACGCGAGAAGGACGGGTCGGACTACCGCGTGCCGCAGCACGCGTAGGGCCCCACTTCTTTAAGAAGCGGGGCCCACGTGCCTGCGTAGGACGTCGTTACGCGATCGCCGGCGGATACAGCTCCGGCGGCAGCTGCGACGCCGCGGCCGCGTCCAGCAGCCACAGCGTGCGCGAACGGCCGTACGCGCCCGCGGCGGGGGCCTGGATCTCGCCCGCGCCGGACAGCGCGATCGCGGCGGCCCCCGCCTTGTCCTCGCCCGCGGCGAGCAGCCACACCTCGCGCGCGGCCCGGATCGCCGGGAGCGTGAGCGTGGTGCGGGTGGGCGGCGGCTTGGGGGCGCCGTGCACGCCGACGACGGTGCGCTCCGTCTCGCGGACCGCCGGGAGCTCCGGGAAGAGCGACGCGACGTGCGTGTCGGGGCCGACGCCGAGCATCAGGACGTCGAAGGTCGGCACGGGGCCGTGGTCCTCGGGTCCCGCGGCGTTCGCGAGCTCGGCCGCGTACGCCTCGGCCGCGGCGTCCGCCTCGAAAGGACCGTCCGACGCGGGCATGGGGTGCACGCGCGTGGGGTCGAGCGGCACCGCGTCGAGCAGCGCCTCCTTCGCCTGTGTGTAGTTGCGCTCGGGGTCGCCGTCCGGCAGGAACCGCTCGTCGCCCCACCACAGGTCGAGGCGGCCCCAGTCGACCGCGTCCCTGGCGGGGGCCGCGTGCAGCGCGGCCAGCAGGCCGTTGCCGTTGCGGCCGCCCGTCAGGACGACGGAGGCGGAGCCGCGGGCGGACTGGGCGTCGACGATCTTGGTGATCAGCCGGGCCGCGGCCGCCTGCGCCATCAGCTCCTTGTCGCGGTGGACGACGAGTTGGGGTGCTGCACTCACTTGTCTGCGCTCACTTCGTCGTTGCCTTCTTGGCGGGAGCCTTTTTGGCAGGGGCCTTCTTGGCCGGTGCCTTCTTCGCGGCCGCCTTCGGGGCGGGCGCCGCCGCGGGAGCGGCCGAGGCTGCCGACGACACCGACTCCGGCACCGTCTTCTGGCCATCGGGCTCGCCCAGCCGGTCCACGCCGAACCGCAGCGCGGCCGCGTACGTGTCGTCCGGGTCGAGCCGGCGCAGCTCCTCCGCGATCAGCTCGGACGTCTCGCGGCGCTTGAGCGCGACCGCGCGGTCCGGCTGGCCCTGGATGGAGAGCGTGGCGAGGGTGCCGTCGGCCCGGTCGAGGACGATCGGGCCGCAGGTGGACTCCAGGCGTACGCCGGTCAGCCCTGGACCCGCCGACAGGCTGCGCCGCACGGGGACGTCGAGCCGGTCCGCCAGCCACATCGCGAGCAGCTCGCAGCTCGGGTTGAACTCCTCGCCCTCGACCTCGACCGAGGTGACGTCGCAGGTCACCTGGTCGAGCGCGGCGGCCAGCATCGAGCGCCACGGCGTGATCCGGGTCCACGACAGGTCGGTGTCGCCGGGAGCGTAGGACTCGGCCCGCGCCTCCAGCTCGTGAACCGGCTGCTCGGCCGCGTACGTGTCCGTGACGCGGCGCTGGGCCAGCGCGCCCAGCGGGTCGTTCGCGGGGTCCAGAGGCGCGTCCACGGGCCACCAGACGACCGTCGGGGCGTCCGGCAGCAGCAGCGGCAGGACGACCGACTGGGCGTGGTTGATGACCTCGCCGTACAGGCGCAGGACGACGGTCTCGCCGGTGCCCGCCTCGGCGCCGAGCCGTACCTCGGCGTCGAGCCGGGATTTCGTACGGTCGCGAGGGGAGCGCGAGACGCGCTTGATGACCACGAGGGTGCGCGAGGGGTGTTCGCGCGAGGCCTCGTTGGCGGCCTTCAGGGCGTCGTAGGCGTTCTCCTCGTCGGTGACGATGACGAGGGTCAGCACCATGCCGACGGCGGGTGTGCCGATGGCGCGGCGGCCCTTGACGAGCGACTTGTTGATCTTGCTGGACGTGGTGTCCGTGAGATCGATCTTCATGGCCTGCGCCAGCTCCGTCCGTCTCGTGCGAGCATTTCGTCCGCCTCGGCGGGCCCCCACGTGCCGGACGGGTACTGGGCGGGCTTGCCGTGCTTGTCCCAGTAGCCCTCGATCGGGTCGAGGATGTTCCAGGAGAGCTCGACCTCCTCCGTGCGCGGGAAGAGGTTGGCGTCGCCCAGCAGCACGTCCAGGATCAGCCGCTCGTACGCCTCGGGGCTCGACTCCGTGAAGGACTCGCCGTACGCGAAGTCCATCGACACGTCGCGGATCTCCATCGACGTGCCCGGCACCTTCGAGCCGAAGCGGACCGTGATGCCCTCGTCCGGCTGGACGCGGATCACGATCGCGTTCTGCCCCAGCTCCTCCGTCGCCGTGTGGTCGAAGGGGGAGTGCGGCGCCCGCTGGAAGACGACGGCGATCTCGGTGACCCGGCGGCCGAGACGCTTGCCCGTACGCAGGTAGAAGGGCACGCCCGCCCAGCGGCGGTTGTCCACCTCCAGCTTGACGGCCGCGTACGTGTCGGTCTTCGACTTCGGGTCGATGCCGTCTTCCTGGAGGTAGCCGACGGCCTTCTCGCCGCCCTGCCACCCGGCCGCGTACTGCGCGAACACCGTGTCCTTGCCGATGTCCTTCGGCAGCCTCACCGCGCCGAGCACCTTGGCCTTCTCGGCGACGAGCGCGTCCGCGTCGAAGGAGGCGGGCTCCTCCATGGCGGTCAGCGCCATCAACTGAAGGAGGTGGTTCTGGATGACGTCGCGGGCGGCGCCGATGCCGTCGTAGTAGCCGGCGCGGCCGCCGATGCCGATGTCCTCGGCCATCGTGATCTGGATGTGGTCGACGTAGGACCGGTTCCAGATCGGCTCGAACATCTGGTTGGCGAAGCGCAGCGCCAGGATGTTCTGGACGGTCTCCTTGCCGAGGTAGTGGTCGATCCGGAACACCTGGTCCGGGTCGAACACCTCGTGCACGATCGCGTTGAGGTCCTTGGCGGAGGCGAGGTCGTGGCCGAAGGGCTTCTCGATGACGGCGCGCCGCCAGGACCCTTCGGGGGCGTCCGCGAGGCCGTGCTTCTTGAGCTGCTGGACCACGTTCGGGAAGAACTTGGGGGGTACGGAGAGGTAGAACGCGAAGTTGCCGCCCGTGCCCTGCGACTTGTCCAGGTCGTTGATGGTCGCCTTGAGCTGCTCGAACGCGTCGTCGTCGTCGAAGTTGCCCTGGACGAAGCGCATCCCCTGGATGAGCTGCTGCCAGACCTCCTCGCGGAACGGCGTGCGCGCGTGCTGCTTGACCGCGTCGTGCACCTCCTGCGCGAAGTCCTCGTCCTGCCACTCGCGGCGGGCGAACCCGATGAGCGAGAAGCCGGGCGGCAGCAGACCCCGGTTCGCGAGGTCATAAACCGCGGGCATCAGCTTCTTACGTGACAAATCGCCCGTAACGCCGAAAATCACCAGACCCGACGGCCCCGCGATGCGCGGGAGCCGTCGGTCGGCGGCGTCACGGAGCGGATTGCTGTTCGCTCCGTGTGCGGTCAAGGGATCAGCCCTCCGAGGGGGCGAGGCGCTTGAGCTCCGCCTCGGTCGACTTCAGCAGGTCGGTCCAGGCCGCCTCGAACTTCTCGACGCCCTCGTCCTCGAGGAGCTGCACGACCTCGTCGTACGAGATCCCCAGCTTCTCGACGGCCTCGATGTCCTTGCGGGCCTGGTCGTACGTGCCCGCGATCGTGTTCCCGGTGATCTGGCCGTGGTCGGCCGTCGCCTCCAGGGTGGCCTCCGGCATGGTGTTCACCGTGCCGGGAGCGACCAGGTCGTCGACGTACAGGGTGTCCTTGTACGCCTTGTCCTTGACGCCCGTCGACGCCCACAGCGGGCGCTGCTTGTTGGCCTGCGCCTTGTCGAGCGCGGCCCAGCGGTCGGAGGAGAAGACCTCCTCGTACGCCTCGTAGGCAAGGCGCGCGTTGGCGAGGGCGGCCTTGCCGCGCGCCGCCTTGGCGTCGTCCGTCCCGAGAGCGTCGATCCGCTTGTCGATCTCGGCGTCCACGCGGGACACGAAGAACGAGGCGACCGAGTGGATCGTCGACAGGTCGATGCCCTTGGCCTTGGCCTTCTCCAGGCCGGCAAGGTAGGCGTCCATGACCTCGCGGTAGCGCTCCAGGGAGAAGATCAGCGTGACGTTGACGCTGATGCCGTTGCCGATCGTCTCGGTGATCGCGGGCAGGCCGCCCTTGGTCGCCGGGATCTTGATCAGCGTGTTCGGCCGGTCCACCAGCCACGCGAGCTGGCGGGCCTCGGCGACCGTCGCCCTGGTGTTGTGCGCCAGGCGCGGGTCGACCTCGATCGACACGCGGCCGTCCTGGCCGCCCGTCGCGTCGAAGACCGGGCGCAGGATGTCGGCGGCGTCACGGACGTCCGCCGTCGTGATCATGCGGATGGCCTCTTCGACGGTGACCTTGCGGGCGGCGAGGTCGGCGAGCTGCTGGTCGTAGCCGTCGCCCTGCGAGATCGCCTTCTGGAAGATCGACGGGTTGGTGGTGACGCCCACGACGTGCTGCTCGTCGATCAGTTCGGCGAGGTTGCCGGACGTGATCCGCTTGCGCGACAGGTCGTCCAGCCAGATCGCGACGCCTTCCTCGGAGAGGCGCTTCAGTGCGTCTGTCATGGAAATTGCATCTCCTATGTCGTGTACGAAGGCGTCAGCGCTTGGCCGCGGCGAGAGATTCCTTCGCCTTGGCTGCCACGTTCTCGGCAGTGAAGCCGAACTCCTTGAAGAGGACCTTGCCGTCCGCGGACGCGCCGAAGTGCTCCAGCGAAACGATGCGACCGGCGTCCCCGACGAAGCGGTGCCAGGTCAGACCGATCCCGGCCTCGACGGCGACGCGCGCCCTCACGGCGGGCGGCAGGACGCTGTCCCGGTACCCCTGCTCCTGGGCGTCGAACCACTCGACACACGGCATCGAGACGACGCGGGTGGCGACGCCCTCGGACTCCAGCTGCTCGCGGGCCTCGACGGCCAGGTGCACCTCGGAACCGGTGGCGACAAGGATCAGGTCCGGCGTCGCCTTGGAGGCCTCGACCAGGACGTAGCCGCCCTTGGCGGTGTCCTCGTTCGCCTCGTACGTCGGCACGCCCTGACGGGTCAGCGACAGGCCGTGCGGGTGCGAGACGCCGTACTCCTTCTTGCCGCGGCGCAGGATCTCGCGCCAGGCGATCGCCGTCTCGTTGGCGTCCGCGGGGCGCACGACGTTGAGGCCGGGGATGGCGCGCAGCGCGGCGAGGTGCTCGACCGGCTGGTGGGTCGGGCCGTCCTCACCGAGACCGATGGAGTCGTGCGTCCACACGTAGGTGACGGGCAGCGACATGAGGGCGGACAGGCGCACCGAGTTGCGCATGTAGTCGGAGAACACCAGGAAGGTGCCGCCGTAGATGCGCGTGTGGCCGTGCAGCGCGATGCCGTTCATCTCCGCGGCCATGGAGTGCTCGCGGATACCGAAGTGGATCGTGCGGCCGTACGGGTCGGCCTCCGGCAGCGGGTTGCCCTTCGGCAGGAACGACGACGTCTTGTCGATCGTCGTGTTGTTCGAGCCGGCAAGGTCGGCGGAGCCGCCCCACAGCTCGGGGATCACACCGCCGAGCGCCTGGAGGACCTTGCCGGAGGCGGCGCGGGTGGCGACACCCTTGCCGGTCTCGAAGACGGGGAGCTTCTCCTCCCAGCCGGCCGGCAGCTCGCCCGCGTTGACGCGGTCGAACTCGGCGGCGCGCTCCGGGTTGGCGGAGCGCCACTCGGCGAGCTGCTTGTCCCACTCGGCCTTGGCCTGCGCGCCGCGCTCCAGGGCGCCGCGCGTATGGTTGATGACCTCGTCGGAGACCTCGAAGGACTTCTCCGGGTCGAAGCCCAGGACGCGCTTGGTGGCGGCCACCTCGTCGTCGCCGAGCGCCGAGCCGTGCGCGGCCTCGGTGTTCTGCGCGTTCGGGGCGGGCCAGGCGATGATCGAGCGCAGCGCGATGAAGGACGGCTTGTCCGTCACGGCCTTGGCGGCCTCGATGGCGTTGTAGACGGCCTCGGGGTCGAGGTCGCCGTCGGCCTTCGGCTCGACGCGCTGGACGTGCCAGCCGTACGCCTCGTAGCGCTTGCAGGTGTCCTCGGAGACCGCGGTCTCGGTGTCGCCCTCGATCGAGATGTGGTTGTCGTCCCACAGCAGGACCAGGTTGCCGAGCTGCTGGTGGCCCGCCATGGAGGAGGCCTCGGAGGAGATGCCCTCCTGGAGGCAGCCGTCACCGGCGATGGCGAAGACGTAGTGGTCGAACGGGCTCTCCCCGGCGGCGGCCTCGGGGTCGAACAGGCCGCGCTCGTAGCGGGCGGCCATGGCCATGCCCACCGCGTTGGCGACACCCTGGCCGAGCGGGCCCGTGGTGGTCTCCACGCCGGTGGTGTGCCCGTACTCCGGGTGGCCCGGCGTCTGGGAGCCCCAGGTACGGAACGCCTTCAGGTCGTCCAGCTCCAGGCCGAAGCCGGCCAGGTAGAGCTGGATGTAGAGGGTCAGGGACGAGTGGCCCGCGGACAGGACGAAACGGTCCCGGCCGGTCCAGTCGGCGTCCGCCGGGTCGTGTCGCATCACCTTCTGGAAGAGGGTGTACGCGGCCGGGGCCAGGCTCATCGCCGTACCGGGATGGCCGTTGCCGACCTTCTGTACGGCGTCGGCGGCCAGGACGCGAGCGGTGTCAACGGCCCGCTGGTCCACATCGGTCCACTCGAAGTCTGTGGTGGTCGGCTTGGTGCTCACCCTGGGTCAGGGCTCCTCTCCACATGTCTCATGCCGGTGGCTTCTGTCACCAGCCGTTGTCGAGCCTACCCTCGCTGGAACGTGCTTTTTTTCGAGTCATTCCAGACTGCCGGGAGTCTGTCGGATCCGCCTCCTGACGCGGATCGACGCGCTTTCGACACGTGAATACGCAGCCGCTCACATGGGGGCTCATCCGTGGCCCGAAACGCTCATCCGCGAGCCCTTGCGAAGAGGGGTGGAAAGGGCATTACGGCATGCGGGCCAACACGACCCACCCCCACGAAGGGCTGAGTATGGGCAACGTCTAGAGTGGCGTGGTACGCGCGAGCCTTTACCGGGACTTCACATCAAGTGGTCCGCAACGGGGGCTCGCTGGAGTCTCTGTCAGGGGTGTGCGTGACGGCCGTCGAATCCCGTCCAGCGGGAGCGCTGACCAGCAGCAGTCGGGGCCAGCGGCCGTTCGGGGCCCGCATCAAGGCGTTCGTGGCGCTGACCAAGCCACGGATCATCGAACTGCTCCTCATCACCACCGTTCCGGTGATGTTCCTTGCCGAACAGGGTGTGCCCGACCTCTGGCTCGTGCTGATCACCTGCGTCGGCGGTTATCTGTCCGCGGGCGGCGCCAATGCCCTGAACATGTGGTACGACCGCGACATCGACGCCCTCATGGAGCGCACGTCGCAGCGTCCGCTGGTCACCGGCATGGTCAGCCCGAACGAGTGCCTGGCCTTCGGTATCGCCCTCGCGGTGATCTCGACGCTGCTGTTCGGCTTCGCGGTGAACTGGCTGTCCGCCTGGCTGTCCCTGGGCGCACTGCTCTTCTACGTAGTCGTCTACACGATGATCCTGAAGCGTCGTACGGCGCAGAACATCGTGTGGGGCGGCATCGCGGGCTGCCTGCCCGTCCTCATCGGCTGGTCGTCGGTCACGAACTCCATGTCGTGGGCGCCGGTCATCCTCTTCGGGGTCATGTTCTTCTGGACGCCGCCGCACTACTGGCCGCTCTCCATGAAGGTGAAGGACGACTACGTGCGCGCGGGTGTGCCGATGCTTCCGGTCCTCGCCTCCAACAAGGTCGTGGCCAAGCAGATCGTCGTCTACAGCTGGGTGATGGTGGCGGTGTCGCTGCTGCTCCAGCCGCTCGGTTACACGGGCTGGTTCTACACGGTGGTCGCGCTGCTCGCCGGCGGGTTCTGGCTGTGGGAGGCGCACGGTCTGCAGAGCCGCGCCAAGGCCGAGGTCTCGGGCGTGAAGCTCAAGGAGATGCGGCTGTTCCACTGGTCCATCACCTATGTGTCGCTGGTGTTCGTGGCGATCGCGGTGGATCCGTTCCTGCGCTGAACTTCATAAGAAGTCCTCGATAAGTGGGGTGGGGGGGGGGGGCGCCCCCACCGACACGGAATCGATCTTTATTTTGATTAAAAAAGTGATGATGTACTACGACAAAAAGAAAATATA
>NZ_JBEOVM010000128.1:0-17817 GCF_040295505.1 Streptomyces sp. NPDC002790
CTACGAGACCCTTCCGGCGCCTTGCGATCGCACGCACCAGACCCCGCGAGGCCCGCCCTCCGGGCGGACGACGCTACTTTCGAAACACGCCCTAGAGGTCGAGAACCAGACGCTCGCCACGGGCCCGCGAAACGCAGATCAGCATCGAGTCGGCGCGCTCCGCATCCGTGAGCAACTCGTCACGGTGCTCGATCTCCCCTTCCAGGACGCGCTGTTGGCACGTTCCGCAGAAACCCTGCTCGCAGGAGTACGGGATCGCGGGCACCTCGGAACGGACCGCCGCGAGCACCGTCGTCTCCGCGGGTACGTCCACGATCCTGCCGCTGCGCCGCAGCTCGACCTCGAACGGGCCGTTGCCCTCGGCCGAATTGCGTGGCGTGAAGCGTTCGCTGTGCAGCGTGCGGTGCTCGGGCAGCGCCGCCTCCACGGCCGCCATGAGCCCCTCGGGCCCGCAGCAGTACACGGCCGTGCCGGGCACCGTGTCCGCGAGCGCGGCGGCGAGTCCGGGCCGCCCGTCCACGTCCTCCGCCACGACGGTGACCCGGCCCGGGACCCCGCCGCCCAGCTTCTCCACGTCCTCCACGAACGGCATCGAGGCCCGCGACCTGCCCCCGTACAGCAGCTTCCAGTCGGCGCCCCGCGCCGCGACCTCCCGCAGCATCGGCAGGATCGGCGTGATGCCGATGCCACCCGCGACGAACAGGTACGCGGGCGCCCGCGCGTCGAGCGGGAAGCGGTTGCGCGGCCCGCGCACCTCGACCTCCATGTCCTCCCGCAGCTGCTCGTGCACCTCGCGCGAACCGCCGCGCCCGCCCTCGTCCGCCGGGATGAGCCGCGTGGCGACGGTGTACGACGACGTGTCCTCGGGGTCGCCGCACAGCGAGTACTGCCGTACGACCCCGGAGGGCAGCACGAGGTCGAGGTGCGCGCCCGGCCGCCAGGCGGGCAAACAGCCCCCCTCCAGGCGCAGTTGCACGACACCCTCGGCGACCTGCTCGTGCCGAGTGACGAGCACGTTCAGCGCGCGGGCCCGCGGCCGCCCCGACGTCGGCTCCTCCAGCGCGGGCAGCGGCCACAGGGGCGAGCCCTGCACACGCCGCCGCACGGCACGCCGCACGACGTACGCGGCGCCGGCGACGACCACGGCCCTGCGCAGCGTACGGGCGTTCATCGGGCGGCTCCGGTCCTGGCCTCGGCCGCGGTCGCGGCGGGCGAGGAGGCGAGGTAGGCGACGGCCTGCTCGGTGTCGCCCTCCTGGTCGGGGTGGTAACTCCGGCTCAGATAGCGGGGGATGGACCGCGCCATGGAACCGACCGACGGCAGGACGCCCGCCTTCCCGCTCCGGTAGAAGTCCTTCCACGCGGCCTTGCCGTCGAGCAGCGTCGGGTCGTTCTCCATGAAGAACCGCGCACCGCGCTGCCACAGGAAGACGAGCGCGGTGAAGGCGGTCGCCCAGGTGCGCACCCGGCGCCGGTAACTCCCGTCCAAGTGCTCGAACAACTCGAAGGCCACGGCCCGGTGTTCCACCTCTTCGGCGCCGTGCCAGCGCAGCAGGTCCAGCATCGTCGGGTCGGCGCCGCGCCGATCCAGCTCCTCGGCGTTCAGCACCCAGTTGCCGAGGAACGCCGTGTAGTGCTCGATCGCCGCGATCAGCGCCACCCGCTCCATCAGCCACCACTGCCGCGCCTTGCCCGGCGGCAGCGTCCGGTCTCCCAGCAACTTCTCGAA
Organism: Streptomyces sp. NPDC002790; assembly: GCF_040295505.1. NCBI lineage: Bacteria > Bacillati > Actinomycetota > Actinomycetes > Kitasatosporales > Streptomycetaceae > Streptomyces > Streptomyces sp. NPDC002790. The sequence goes on from NZ_JBEOVM010000128.1 coordinate 1,729, forward strand.
GAACCAGTCCACTTGGGCCGTGTACGGCGTCGGGTCCAGGCCCTGCTCCCGCAGATGCGGCAGCACTTCGTCGTGCGCCTGCGAGTGCATGGCCTCCTGGCCGATGAACCCGATGACGTCCTCGCGCAGCCGCTCGTCCGTGATGTGCGGCAGCACCTGCTTGTAGACGTGCACGAACCAGCGTTCGCCGGCCGGCAGCAGGAGGTGCAGGACGTTGATGGTGTGCGAGCTGAACGGGTCGTCCGGCAGCCAGTGCAGCGGTGTCCGATCCCAGGCAAACGAAACCTGCCGTGCCTTCAACGGGACGCGCGTATTAGACATCCCGTCAATGTACTGACGGGTAGGTGCGACGTACACCCCTCGTGCACGATCACTTCCTGCCCGCCGACGGTTGAGCCCATCAAGCCCCCGCGCGGGTCGAGCCATTCAAGCCCCTGCGGCGATTGAGCAGGCCTTTCCAGCCTCGCCGGCGGGTGCGCAAATCAAGCCCCGCCGGCGATTGAGGCGCGGGGGCCGGGGCAGAGCCCCGCGACCGGGCTCACCTCAGGGGCTGAACCTTGGCGCCCCCGGCCGTCCGACCGCCGAGCGACACCTCCGCGCCCCGCGCAACCCGCACCGCCAACATCCGCCCCGAGGCCACCCGGCCAGACGCGCTCACCCGATTCACCCCCTTGCTGCCCGCGGCAACCAGGTACCACGCCCCCTCCCGCGACTTCCACCGCACACCCGCAAGCACCCGCGGCTCACGCGCGCCACACGCCGGCGACGACTGCGACTTCGCCGCGACGACCGCCGCATCCGCCCCCGGCGCCCGGAACATCGCGAGCGTGCGCGGCCCGCCACCCCGCCACGTGTCGGCCCGCGTGCACCACCACTCGGCCGTCCCGTTCGCCTCCGGCAGCGCCTGACGCGCGTACGCCCAGGAGTTGACGGAGCGCACCCCGTGCGAGCGCGCCGCCGAGAGGGAGCACGCGGTCGTCGCCCAGTCCGTGGGCCGCGCCTCGTGGGGCGCGGCGGGGTTGCCGGACGTGAGGTGCGCGGGCACGAGTTCGCCGAGGTCGGTGGTGAGCTGGGTGCCCGTCGAGTCGGTCAGCGCCAGCGCGTTCCACGACGTGCAGGACGTCGCGAGTGCCGGGCTCGGGAACGGCGCCGTCACCCCGTCCTTCGTACGCGACAGGGCCCGCGTCCCCGCCGACGGCTTCAGGAGGTCGCGGGTACCGGCCCTGGCCACCCAGGGCGCGGTCAGATAGCGGACGTTGCCGTCGGCCCGGTCCATCACCACGGCGCCCGACCGCGCGTCCGACGCCCCGTCGACCCGCGCGAAGTCGAGCGCGGCACCGCTCGTGCCGCTCTTCGGCTCGGCGTAGCGCACGATGCGCAACCCGTCGTAGAGCAGCACGACGCGGGCCTGGTCGAGCTCGCCCGCGTACAGCAGCTGCGGCGGTCCGGGCGGCGCGCCCGCCGGGGTGCCCGGTGTCGCCGAGACCTTTACGGAGCCGCCGGGCCGCGCCCACACGGCGAGCGCCCTGCGGAGCAGTTCCTTGTCGCCGGTGAGCGAGCCGCGCGCGGGCCACACCGAGTAGTCGGTGCGTGCCGACGTCTTCCACGTGTCCGGCGCGACCTTGCGCAGCTTGGCCGGATTCAGGGCCGCCTGGCCCGCCGGGTTCTTCGCGTACGGCGGGGCCGCCGCACCGTCCGGCGTCCAGCCCTCGCCCGGCAGGCCGAGCAGCGCCCCGCACACGAGGGTTGCCGCGACCGCGGCGATCGCCGCCTTCAGGTGCTGGCGGCGGCGCATCAGATCGGTGGGCCGGGCGTGCAGGGAGCAGGGGTCGAACTCGGGGGACTCCAGCAGCTCCGTGCAGGACCCGGCGTCGGACGCCATGCCGCGCGCCTCGGCGAGGGCCGCGGCCGCGTCCTCCTGCGTGCAGCCCGCCTCGGTGAGGACCGCGCGGACGGCGGCGTCGTCGAGGCGCTCCAGGCCGCGCAGCACGTACGCGGCGCGGGCGGGCCCGCTCAGCGCGGAAAGCTGCTGATCCAGGGCGAGTTCATCGGCTCCGCCCGACTTCGGGAACAGCCTCAGCCCCCACACCTGCGGCAGCAGCGGCGGCAACTGCGCCCGCTTCGGCCAGGCGAGACGCCGCAGCGGAAGCCCCGCCTCCAGGGCACCGCGCAGCACCTTCAGGCGTACGTAGGCGAAGCCGGGGTCGCCGGTGCGTCCGGCGGAGTCGCGCTGCGCCGGGATCGGCGCGGGCGCGTCCGCGGTGCGGCCGCGGGGGAGCGCCCGCTGGACGACCGAGTGGGCGCTCAGCACGCGGCGGTTGCGGCCGAGCCCCGGCGGCAGCACGAGGTAGGCGAGCCGTACCAGCCGTGGGTAGTGCTCGACCAGGGCGGCCTCGGCCTGCTCGACGTCGATGACGGCGGCCGGCGCTGTGGACGGGGGCGTGGATTGCTGCTGCACCTTTGACTGCACGTTCAGCTGAACGAGCGAATCGTGGGATGGTCACAGCTGCCACTCCCCGCACGGGCCTATTCGGACACGACCAACGCCTTCGCGTAGTTCGCCATCGACCGCTGGTACCGGGGCAGATGGGGCGCCAGCGCGCCGAGCACCAGGGCGAGGCCCTCCCGATCGCGGCCGAGGCTCGACAGACACAGCGCGAGACACGCCCGCACCGCGTCGTCCAACTCGTCCCTTGGAGCGGTCAATTCCGGTTCGAGCAGCGCGACGCCCTCCTCCGGGCGCCCCATGTTCCGCAGTGAACTGGCCAGTTGAATCTTCGTACGCCGGGCCCGGTAGCCGCTGAGGCCGAGCCGCAGCGCCTCCTGGTACAGCGGGACCGCCTTGTCGGAGTGGCCGGTCGAGTCGAAGGCCGAGGCCCGCTCGAACGCGGCGACGGGGCTGTCGGCGGGCAGCTCGGCGGCGAGCCCGTCGACGAGCGCGCGGAACTCGCCCGCGCCTGCCTCGCCGTAGGTGTCGATCGTCGCCCACACGGCCGCGATCCGCTCTTCCCAGTCGCTGCTGCCGCTGTCACTGTTCTCGATGGTCACCGGGGCACTCTCACACAGGAGTGCCCCGGTGTCACCGGAGTCGCGGGGGAGAGGATCAGCTCAGCTTCCAGCCGCTGAACTCCACCGTGCCGCGCGTCCCGTTCCCGCCGTTCGTCGCGCTCATGAACATGCCCACGCCCTGCGCCGAGGCGAGCCTCGGCGACGGCACCGTCGCGACGGTCCGCCACGTGGCGCCGTCGTCCGTCGAGCACTCCCCGGTGTACGTGTCGCCCGCCCGGGACAGCCGCAGCAGCACCGGCGCCTTGATCCCGGTGATCCGCTTGTACGTGTCGAGGGTGCCGTCCCCGGTGGAGTCGTAGGAGAGGACGACGCCGTTGGTGGGCGTGACCGACAGGTTCGCGAAGCCCAGGGACCCCGAGCCGCCGATGGAGTTGCTCACCATGATCCCGGCGCGCGCCCACGGGCCCGTCACCGCCTGCGCGTCCACCCGCACCACCGCCACCGAACCGTCCCGGAAGGGGTTCGCGCGGTACAGCGCGCCGAACTCCGCGGTGCCCTTCCACAGGTCGGCGCCGCCGCCGTCGATCGCGAACCTCTCGTCGAGCTGGCCGAATACCGCCGCGTTGTTGCTGTACGTCCGCCAGCCCTCGGCGAGCGGCCCGGCCTCGAACAGCGTGCCCTTGTGGACGTAGGTGATCCGCTTCTCTCCGGCCGGACCGTACTGGACGTCGATCGTGTACGGGAGCGGGCGCAGCGGCTTGTCGAGCGGGGTGCCGGGTGCGCTCGCCTGCCAGGCCACCGTGCCCTCCCCGGCCGGTGCCACGCTCGGCAGTGACGTGGGGCCGTCGGGCTCGGCGGTGATGCCCTTGAGTTCGAAGTCGACGCGGCCCGTCGCGCGCAGCCCGTTGACATTGCGGAACGTGGCCGCCACGCGCGCGTGCCCGCCCGGCGGGAAGGCGGACGGCTCGGCCGTGACCTTCACCGAGCCCTGGTAGGGGGCGCGCGCGAGGACGTCGCGCACCTTCGAGGCCGTCCGGTGCGGATCGCCGTACGCCCGCAGCGGGTAGTCCTTGCGCTCGCGCGTCCAGGGTTCCTCGAACGCGAACCAGTCGACCTTCGCGGGCTCGCGGCCCGCGGCCAGCGCGTCGGACAGCTCGTCGAGCCACTTCTGCCAGCGCGGCAGGTAGAAGTCGGCGATCAGGCCGTGCCAGTCGCGGTTGGCGTACTCGTGGAGGTTGCCCGGGTCGGACGTGGCCCGGTTGCCCCACACCGTGATCAGTACCTTCGCGCAGCGCTCGAACTCGGCGCGCTCGGCGTCGTTCGTGGCGAGGTTCCGGGCGTCCCGGATCCAAGGACCGAGCAGGAACGCCCCGTTGGTGCCCGTCACGTCGTCGGAGAGCCGCATCAGCTTCAGCCACAGCGTCGAAAGCGCCGTGAAGGCGGCCCGGTCCTTGTCGGCGTAGGCCGCCTTCAGCTGCGGCAGGAGCTGGCGGCTGCGGTGCGCGAGCGCCTGCCGCGCCACGTCCACCAGGTCGTACCTATAGGCCGCGCTGCGTCTCAACTTCCCGTCCACGCCCAGGAGTCCGGCGAGCGCCGCGTCGAAGCGGCCCGGGTCGTAGGCGAGGGCGCGCGGCCCGTAGTAGGAGGCACGGTCGGCCGCCAGGTCGGGGCGGGCCGCGAAGAGCGAGTCGTGCGGGTCCGAGCGCTCGACCGCCTTGTGCTGGTACGCCGTGTCGTGCAGCGCCTGCCAGGCGGCGCGGGCGTCCTTGTCGCGGCGCCCGTAGCGGAAGTCGGCGTACGAGGCGAACCAGGAGGCCCGATCCAACTTCCCGTCCATCCAGGCGAGTTCGGACCACAGCTCGAACGCCGCCGGGTCCCGGTCGGTGCCCTCCGGCATGTACGCCGTACCGGCCAGCGCGCTGTCGGGCTTGTCGCGCCACGCGAAGAACTTCTGCTCCCAGATGTGCGCGCGGGTCCCGATCGTCGTACGCCCACCGAAGTTGGGGATCGTGCCGAACGCGTACGGGGTGCCGCCCCAGTCCTTCTCACGGTCGGTGACGGACGTGAACCGGTCCGAGACCCCGTCCACGATCAGCATCTTCTTCTTGTCGATCGCGTCGATCAGCTCGGGCAGCGGGTTCGCCTCCCAGCCGAGGATCACCCACGTCGACCCCGGCCGGTTCTTCTGGAGTGCCTTCTCGACGCCGCGCGCCGCGTCCGGGACCGGCACGTCACCGGCTGTGCCGCCCTCGTGCAGCAGGTCCATCTTGAAGGCGCCGATCTCACCGAACAGATCCTTCTGGTGCCCGTAGAACGCCTCCGCGACCTGCGCGAAGGTGGTGGTGCGCGGGTCGAGCCAGTCCGGGCGCTCGAAGCCGTGCCACGTGCCCTGCGGGACGACGTGCGCGTCCTGGCCGTTGCGTGCGACGAACTCCTTCGGTACGTGCCCGTAGTAGCCGGGCATCACCGGCTTCATCCCGAGCGCGCGCAGCCGGTCGACGATTCTTCGCCCCAACTCGGCCCGCCGCTCGATGAGTTCGGGCGAGAGCGGACCCCCGTACGAGGAGAGGTTCTGCAACAGCCACCACGGCTGGTGGGAGGGGGCGGGCAGCCAGGACCGCGCCTCCTCGTCGCTGTAGCCGAAGTCCTTGAGGAGGCGGTGGTAGACGGCCTCCATGCCGGCGATGACCAGTACCTCGTTGCAGCCGTGCAGCGCGAGGATGTCGATCTCGCGCTCCCAGTACGACCAGTCGGCGAAGGGTGCCGTATAGCCGTCGTTGGTGTCGTTGAGCGCGAAGCGGTGGGGGAGCGGGGTGCTGCGCTCCAGGGTCTTCGAGGGGGCCGGGAGGTGCTCCGGGAGGTCCAGCTGGGAGCCGTTCCAGGCGATGTGTGCCCCGCACTCGTACTTCAGAAAACAGTGGACCCCGGCGAGCAGCGTCGCCGGGGTCGTCGCGTACACCGTGATGCGGCCCTGCGTCCCGGTCACCCGGAAACGGTCCTCCGTGCCGCTCGCGGTCAGCAGTCTGAGACGGAACTGGTCCGCGTGGTGCGGCAGTTGACGGTTGAGTGCCGCGCGCGCCTCAGCCGTATCAAGAACAGGCACTTCTCTCGCGGTGATCGACCGCGGAGCCGCCTGGGCGGTCGGGGCGCCGGTCCCCAGGGCCGTGCCGAGGCCGATGGCGGCCGTCGTGCCGAGAACAGTGCGTCGCGATGGTGCGGACATACGTGTACCCCCCTTGCGTCGCGGTTGGTGCGGCGCACGGTAGCAACGGAACGTACGGGACAGGAGAGCGCAATGCGGAAAATGCTGGTGACGGTGGCCGTACTGCTCGCGGCGGCGACCGGGTGCGGCTCGGGCGGCTCCGACGGCGCCCCGAAGGACGACACGCCGAAGATCCCCCGTACGGCCTCCGGGAGCCTGGAACACCTCGCGAAGGAGGCAGGCTGCCGCCCCGACATCCAGACCGACGCGGCCGACATCCGACAGGCAAACTGCGGTGCGGGGAAAGGCCGTTACATCCTCGCCACCTTCACCACCGACACGGGCCAGGCCCAGTGGTTCGACGAGGCCAACGACTACGGCGGCGTCTACCTCGTCGGACCCAAGTGGATCGCGGTCGGCGGCGCCGCAGAGCTCACGAAGCTGCGCGGCCGGCTCGGCGGGACCCTGGAGAGGCCCGCCTCGCACCACACGGGGAGTAGCGGTGGTGGGGGTCACGAGGCGGGGTAGCTCTCCGGGCACGAGGTTCGCCGCTGAGCCGGCCGCGCAGCGGCCGGGAAGGGGCGATCGCTCAGGTGCAGCGATCGCCCTTGTTGATGCAGTCCACGACCTTCCGCATGGTCTGGTCGTCGAAGACGTTGATGAAGTCGTCATGATCCGTGATCGGCTTGTGCAGCTGCTCGGGGAAGCCGTCCACCGCGAACGGGTTCTTCACCTGCCCGTTCTCGATCGTCGGCGTCTGCACGTCGTACACCAGGCGCATCTTCAGCTGCGGGATGGCCTTGAAGTTCTGCGGGCAGTTGCCGGCCTGGTCAGCGAATGCCACGTGTGTGCGATGGTTGGCGCTGTCGATGTTCTGCCCGTCCCAGCAGCTCTGGAACGCGAAGCTGCGCACCACCTTCGAACCGTCGGGGCACAGCGGGTACTTGTCCGTCAACTGCCGGTCCTCGAAACCGGTGCAGCTCCAGTGCGCGTTCGCGTTCGCCGTGCCGTTGGTGAACGCCTTGGCGTCGCCGGTGATGATGCGCAGGAACTTCGGCATCGCGACGACGTCGCTCTGCGGGCTCCCGACGAACTTGATGCTCGCCTTCTGGGCCTGCAAGATCTTGCCGACGTTGCCTTCCTTGCCGCCGCCGTCCTTGTCGGCGTCGAAGTCCGCCGAGCCGTCCTGCACGCGGACGACCGGCCAGTAGTACGTCGACTTGTCGCCCTGGTTCTGGCAGCTGGTGTCGGCGTTCGCCAGGTCGTCGTTGCTGGAGAAGGCGTCGTTGTCCTGGTTGCCGACGTAGTCGTGCAGGTGGTGCGCGCCGTTGGTGACGCCGGGCGCCACGATGAGGTTGTCGGTGTTGAACTTCTTGTTCTCGTTCTGGCCGCAGCGGGTGGTGAAGGTGCCGGTGGAGGCGTTCTCGCCGTTCTCCGGCTTCTGGACGTTGGGCTGGACCTTGGTGATGTCGGCGAAGTCGTCGGCGACGGGCCCGTTGCCGGCCTGTCCGCCGTTGCCCTGCTGCTGATCGCCGCCGCCCTGGTCCGAACCGCCGTCCTGGTTCCCGCCGTCGGCCGGGGGCTGCTGCTCGCCCTCCTTCGGCTGGGCGGTGCAGTCGGCCATGCCGTTCATGCCGTCGGGGGCCCGGCCGCCGCGGCGCTCCATCTCCAGGCGGATGCGCTCAAGAACAGCGCTCCGGTTCTTCTTCAGCGGATCCATGATGCTGTTCTGTACGAACCGCGGGTCCCGCGCGGCCGCGTCCCGCGTCGAGGCGAGCCGCTTGTAGGCTCGCGTGATCTGAGTGTCCAGGGTGGCGAGTTCACCGTCGACCTCGTCGCGGGCGCCGCCCGGCACGTCGGACAACTGCGCGCCGACGTCCGGACAGTCGATGGTGGCCACTTGTTGCGTCTGCTGTGTCTGTCGCGTCCCGCTGCCCGCGTCCTGCCCGTCGGCGGAGTCCTCGTGGGCCGACGCGTACACGTTGACCGCGACCAGCCCACCTCCGCCCAGGAGCAGTGCGGCCGACGCGATGGTCATGCGCGTCGCCAGCGATGAGCGCCGTTTCCGTGAGGTGCGTCCCATGGGACTACGTACGCAACGGGGGCCGACCCTGTTCAATCGGCCCCCGGTATTTCACGCCCGGTTTTCCGGCGCCGTCAGACCTGGCCGGCCTTCTCCAGGGCGGCGCAGCAGGTGTCGACGAGCAGCCGCGTCACGACGTACGGGTCGACGTTGGCGTTCGGACGGCGGTCCTCGATGTAACCCTTGCGGTCCCGCTCGACCTGCCAGGGGATGCGGACCGAGGCGCCGCGGTCGGAGACGCCGTACTTGTACTCGTCCCACGGGGCGGTCTCGTGCAGACCGGTGAGGCGGTCGTCGATGCCGGCGCCGTAGTTCTTCACGTGGTCGAGCGGCTTGGAGCCCTCACCGAGCGACTCGCACGCGGTGATGATCGCGTCGTAACCCTCGCGCATCGCCTTCGTGGAGAAGTTGGTGTGCGCGCCCGCGCCGTTCCAGTCGCCCTTGACCGGCTTGGGGTCGAGGGTCGCGGAGACCTTGAAGTCCTCGGCGGTGCGGTAGAGCAGCCAGCGGGCGATCCACAGCTGGTCGGAGACCTCCAGTGGGCTGACGGGGCCGACCTGGAACTCCCACTGGCCGGGCATGACCTCGGCGTTGATGCCGGAGATCGCGAGGCCCGCCGTCAGGCAGTTCTCGAGGTGGGCCTCGACGACGTCACGGCCGTGGATCTCGTCGGTGCCGACGCCGCAGTAGTAGCCGCCCTGCGCGGCGGGGAAGCCGCCGACCGGGAAGCCGAGCGGGCGGTCGCCCTCGAAGAAGGTGTACTCCTGCTCGATGCCGAAGATCGGCTCCTGGGAGCCGAACCGCGCCTCGGTCTCGGCGAGCGCGGCACGCGTGTTGGAGTAGTGCGGCGTCATGTCGATGTTCAGGACCTCGCACATGACGAGGATGTCGTCGCCGCCGCGGATCGGGTCCGGGTACTGGGCGACCGGCTTCAGTACGAGGTCGGAGGCGTGCCCCTCGGCCTGGTTGGTGGAGGACCCGTCGAAGCCCCAGAGCGGGAGCGTGTCGAGACCACTCGACGACGAGGCGGAGCCCGCCATGACCTTCGTCTTCGAACGCAGCTTGGCCGTCGGCTGGGTGCCGTCGATCCATATGTACTCAGCCTTGAAGGTCACGGGCCACATCCTCATTCACGCGGGTCTGGAACTACCGGAAGCGTGTCACCAGGGGATTTCTCGACCGTTGCTCGTTTGTGAACCCCGTGTTACCTGAGCTGCACGGGATGGGAAGCGCCCCGTGAGAGTCAACTCCGACCGAGCGCCTCCCGCACGGCCTCCTCGCTGCGGCCCACCATCGCCGTGCCGTCCTCGGCCGTGATGATCGGGCGCTGGATCAGCTTCGGGTGCGCGGCGAGCGCCTCGATCCACTGCTCACGGCTGTCCGCGTCGCGCGCCCAGTCCTTCAGCCCGAGCTCCTTCGCGTCGGCCTCCTGGGTACGCGTGATGTCCCACGGTTCGAGGCCGAGCCGGCCGAGCACGGCGCGGATCTCGTCGGGAGCGGGCACGTCATCCAGGTAGCGCCGCACCGTGTAGTCGGCGCCCTCCGCGTCGAGCAGGGTGAGCGCGCTGCGGCACTTCGAGCAGGCCGGATTGATCCAGATCTCCATGGGGTCAACGGTACGCGAGTGAAGTCGTGCGGCAGGCCTCAAGTCGGCTCTGGCCAGCGGCTTTTGTCAGTGCCCGGCAGTAGAATAGAAGCAGTGTTCGAGGGCTACGGGGGCTCTCGGACGTTCGCGACAGGAGGATGCTTGTGCCCGCTGCCGCCGCTCCGATGCTGATCGATCTGCCGTACACACCACTCGCGAAGAGGCCGCTCCCCGCGGGGCGTCCGCGCGACTGGTACATCACCCACAACCGCCGCCTGAAGGCCATGCGCCTGGCGATAGCCCTGCTCGACTCCGGCGTCTACGCCCCCACCCAGGCCCACAACCACAAGATCCGCGCCACGGCCGACATGGTCGGAATCCATCCGCCGTCCGACACGACGTGCCACATGGTGCGGGCGCTGATGCGCTACAGCCGGTGAGCCATTTAAGCCCCGCCGGCGATTGAGGCGCGGGGTCCGGGGCAGAGCCCCGCGACCCCCGCCCCGCCGCGGCCCGAGGTCAGGACGACGCCAACTCCTTCTCCAACGGCGTACGAAACCGCGGCGTGACCCGGGTATCACCCAGCCACGCCGCGAGGCGCTCCGCCTCATCCGCCACGGCCCGCCCCACCCGCCCCCCACCAGACGTGTCCAACAACCGCCACACCACCTCACCCCCCACCCGCTGCCCCCACCCACCCACCACACGCCCGCCCCACCACACCGTCGGCCCGACGTTCCCGCTCCCGTCGAAGAGCGCGGCCCGTAGCTCCGGCGGGCAGTACCAGTCCCGCTCCTGCCAGCCCATCGCCGTCGGATCGAGCCCCGGCAGAAGCGCCGCCCACGGCTCCAAGTCGCCTACGGAGGCGTCTACTTGGTCCGCCAACACGTACCCCGTGCCACCGCCGTCCAGCGACACGGCCACCGCCCCCACCGCGGCGAGCGCCTTGCGTACGTCCGTGACCTTCCACCCCGTCCACCACTTGAGGTCCCCCTCCGTGGCGGGCCCGCACGCCCCCAGCCACAGCCCGAGCAGCTCCGCCTGCGCCTCGGCGACCGGCAGCTCCGGATGCGGCGGCGTGGCCGCCCACCGGAACTGCGTCGAGGTCCACGAGCCGAGCGGCCGGCCCCGTACGACCCGCCCCTCCACCCCGAGCACCCGCATGAGCCGCGCCGACACGGTGTGCTCGGCCTCATAGCTCCTGCCCCGCCCGTACGTGAACCGCTCCCGCAACCGCGGCTCGTCCGCCACCAGTTCGGTCACCGTCGCCTCCCCGCGCCGCTCGAGCGCGGCCAGCGCCGACGCCTCCACCTCCGCCAGCCACTCCGGAGTGAGCCGCCCGTCGCTCCCGCCCACCATGTCCTTCAGCAGCGCGGCCCGCGCCTTCGCCGCCACCGCGAGCCCGGTCGACGCGTGCACGACGGGGGCGAGGCCGGCCGGGAACGTGAACACCGTGTGCCGCATCCCGTGCATCCGCACCAGGCTGCGGTCCTCGTACAGCGCCCGCTCGACGTCCGCGACGGTGCCGGAGGCATCCGCGAGCCGCGCGCCCACCGACAGATACACGGTCGCCGGATCCGTCCCGTGCAGCGCCACGAGCGAGCGCGCGACGTCCTCGACGCTGTCCGCGCGCGCCGAGGGGGCGAGGCGGTGCGCTCGGGCGAGCCGCACGCGCCGCTCGTCGTCACCGATGTGCCGCACGGTCCCTGTGCTCTTCGAGTTCATACGGCACATCCTGCCCGCGGCCCCGCCACGAAGGTCACCTGTTCGCCCCCCTTGGCAGACGCCCAGCCGAACGCGCCGCCCTGAGGAGACGGCCGCGCCGCAGCTCGGCGGTGGGTGCCCGCAATGACTATCGTCAGGAGCCCCGCACCCTTACCCGCACCGCCCCGCACGCCCCACTCCCAGGGGAGACCCCATGTCGAACCCAGAGCCCGCCGACAAGCACGACGCACACGACGCACGCGGCAAGCACGACAGGCACGACGCGCAGGACGCACACGACGACTACGCGATCGTCACGGCCGCCGCATCGGCCGGCGGCATCCACGCCCTCGCCACCCTCCTCGGCGGCCTCGGCGCCGACTTCCCGCTTCCGGTCCTCGTCGTCCAGCATCTGGACCCCCGCCACCGCACGGTTCTCGCCGAGATCCTCGCCCGCCGCACCGACCTGACCGTCAAACTCGCCCAACATGACGAGGCTGCCCGCCCGGGCACCGTCCACATCGCCCCGCCCGACCGACACCTCCTGATCGGGCCCGACGGCACCCTCTCCCTGACCCAGAGCGAACTCGTCCACTTCCTGCGCCCCTCGGCCGACCTGCTCTTCGAGTCCGTCGCGGGCGCATACGGCAGGCGCGCCATCGCCGTCGTACTGAGCGGCACGGGCAATGACGGAGCCATGGGCGTCGAAGCCGTGAAGTCCCGGGGCGGTACCGTGATCGCCCAGGATCCGCACGCCGCGGAATTCAGAGGAATGCCGGAGGCCGCGGTGGGTACAGGGGCGGTGGACTTCGTGCTATCTCTGGAGGAAATCCCCGCGGTGATCCGCGGACTTGTCGATATCAAGAGGCAGTAGGTAAAAGCGATGGGCAAGGCGCCGCGCGAAGTGGAGACCGACGAGGAACTGGAGGAACTGCTCCGGTTCCTGCGCGACGCCCGCGGCTTCGACTTCACCGGTTACAAGCGCTCGTCCCTCGGCCGCCGCATCCGCAAACGCATGTCGGACGTGGGCATCGACTCGTACGCCGACTACCGCGACCAGCTCGAGACGAACGCGGATGAATTCAGCGCCCTCTTCAACACCATCCTGATCAACGTCACCTCCATCTTCCGCGACGCGGACGCCTGGACGTATCTGCAGCGCGAGGTGGTCCCCGAACTCCTCGCCCAGCTCGAGACGGACGAGGACATCAGGGTGTGGAGCGCGGGCTGCTCCAGCGGCGAGGAGGCGTACTCCCTCGCGATCATGTTCGCCGAGGCCCTGGGCCTCCAGGAGGCCCTCAACCGCGTCAAGATCTACGGCACCGACGTCGACGACGAGGCGCTGCGCGACGCCCGCTCGGGCCTCTACCCCGCCAAGACCCTGGAACCGCTCGCCCCGGAGCTGCGCGAGAAGTACTTCGAGTTGAACGGCTCGCGGTACAGCTTCCGCTCCGACCTGCGCCGCCGCGTCATCTTCGGCCGCCACGACATCACCCGCGACGCCCCCATCTCCCGCCTCGACCTGCTGGTCTGCCGCAACGCGCTGATGTACTTCAACGTCGAGGCGCAGACGCAGATCATCGACCGCTTCCACTTCGCGCTGCGCGAGAGCGGCTTCCTCTTCCTCGGCAAGGCCGAGATGCTGCTCAACGACGCCGACCGGTTCGACGTCATCAGCATGCGCCAGCGCATCTTCCGCCGCCGCGCGGGCGACGCGCAGACCCCGTACCAGCCCACCCCGGTGAAGCTGCGCACCAACATCGGCGGCGAGATGCAGAACATGGCCCGCAACCGGCAGTTGCGCGATCTGATCCTGGACGCCTCGCCCGGCGCGGCTCTCGCGGTGGACGCCGAGGGCATCGTCGTCCTCATCAACAACCACGCACGCGTGCAGTTCGGCCTGACGGCGAACGACATCGGGCGCCCGTTCCAGGACCTGGAAATCTCCTACCGCCCGGTCGAACTGCGCTCCCTGATCGACCAGTCCACGCACGAACGCCGCACTCTGCGGGTGAACGGGGCCGAGCGCACCGTCGGCGAGGACGTCCAGTACTACGACATCCTGGTCCAGCCCCTCGTCGGCACGGGCGGAATGCCGGCCGCCACCAACATCACGTTCACCGACGTCACGGTGGCGACCCAGCTCAAGGCCGAGGTCAAGCGCGTACGCGAGGACCTGGAGACGGCCTACGAGGAACTCCAGTCCACCAACGAGGAGCTGGAGACCACGAACGAGGAGCTCCAGTCCTCCATCGAGGAGTTGGAGACCACGAACGAGGAACTCCAGTCCACGAACGAGGAGTTGGAGACGACCAACGAGGAGCTCCAGTCCGGTAACGAGGAACTGGAGACCATGAACGAGGAGATGCGGATCCGCACCGAGGAGCTGGACGAGACCCGCTCCTTCCTGGAGGGCATCCTCACCTCCATCGCGGCTGCCGTCGTCGTCCTCGACGAGGATCGCAAGGTCAGGAGCTGGAACCGGGGCGCCGCCGACATGTGGGGCCTGCGTTCGGACGAGGTCGTCGACGCGCCCTTCTTCGGCCTCGACTTCGGACTGCCCACCCAGCAGCTGCGCGAGGCAGTGAGCGAGTGCGTCAAGACGCGCAGGCGCGGCGCCCCCGTGGTGGTCGCCGCGGTCAACCGCCTCGGTCGCAGCATCAGTTGCACCGTGAACTGCAGCCCCTTCGACGGGCACCGCGGCGGCGTCGTCCTTCTGATGGAAGAAGGCCGGAGCAACGGCGCGTCCTGACTTCGCGGGCGTACGCTGAACGGTATGGAACCCAGGGACCGGCCGCTGTCGCAGGAGCAGGTGACGGAGGCCTGGGAGCGCTCGGTCCGCGCGCAGGAACGCGCCGACAGGGAGTTCCGTCTCGCGAAAAGGTACGAGGACCTCGTGGCGTCCACGAGGGACGAGAGGTACGTCAGGCTGGGGCTGCTGCACCGGTCGACCGCGTCCCGCCATCTGGTCGCCGCGGAACTCCTCGCGGGGTACGTCCGCCGTGCCGCCGCTTCCCAGCGTGCCGGGGGGCAGGCGCCGCCGTTCATGGCGGGCGTCGCCGAGGCCTGCGGCGCCGGCAGCGTGGCCGTCACCCTCGTCGACGCCCAGCAGAACCAGGTGGCGACCGCGTACTCGGACCAGCCCGCCCGGGAGGCGCAGGACCTGGAGTACGTGCTGGGCGAGGGTCCGGCCCGCGATTCGGTCCTGGGGCGCAGCCCGGTCGTCGCGACGGGGGCGGCGCTCGCCACTCGCTGGCCCGGCTACGGGCCGGCCCTCGCGGCACTCGGATTCGGACAGGTGGTCGCGGTGCCGCTGCAGTCGACCAATTCCTGCATCGGCGCCCTGGCCGTCTTCAGCGCGTCCTCCGCGGTCGCGTCCACCCCGGCCGTCAGCAAGGTCGCGGAAGCCCTGACCCGCAGTGTGTTTCTCGGCCAGGACGCGGTACCCGGTCTGTTCGGCGACATCGATCACCGGGCCGAGGTCCATCAGGCCGCGGGCATGGTGGCCGTCCATCTCGGCTGCCGCATCGCGGACGCGCTGGAACTGGTCAAAGCGCGCTCGTTCGCCGATGCCCGACCCATCGGGGACATCGCCCACGATATCGTCAACGGACATCTGAAACTCGGTTGAGAGGTCTCCACCGTGACGTTGCAGGAGCAGGAAGTCGCCGAGTTCTTCGCCCAGTTGACCGAAGACGCGGCCCGCGACCCGATCGACACCCGGGCGCTGCTCGGCACGCTCGCGGACGGCGGCCGTCGGCTGTTCGGCGCGAGCGGCGCGAAGGTGGAGTACGCGCCCGACCCCCGCGCCGCGGTGCACTGCGAGGGCACGGACCCGGGGCTGCGCGCCCTGTCCGACGCCGTTGTGCAGTGGCGGGAGGGGCCCGGCCACGACACCCGCACCACGGGCGGCGCCCTCATCGACGTGGACATCACCACGGATGTCAGTGTGGCCTGCTGGCCGCGCTGGACCCCGAGCGCGCGCGCCCTCGGCCACGGCCGGGTCACCGCGCTGCCACTGCGCTCCCGGGAGGCCGTGACGGGCGCCCTCGTGCTGTTCAGCGCCCCGGCCGGAGCGCTGAACGTCCTGGACGAGGAAGCCCTCGCCCTGGCGCGAAGCTTCACGGAGTCGGCGGGGCACACCCTCTCGCTCCAGCACGAACTGGCCGAATCCCGGGTGCTGGCGGGCCAGTTGGAGCACGCGCTGTCCAGCCGGGTCGTCGTCGAACAGGCCAAGGGCATCCTCGCGGCCCAGAACGGCCTCTCCCTGGACGCGGCCTTCGAGGGACTGCGCGGCTACGCGCGCTCCCACCAGCGCAAGCTCGCGGACGTGGCCCGCGAGATCATCGAGGGCCACCTGAAGCTCCCGATCCGCAGCTAGGACGTACGACGGCTGCCCCGGTCCGCATTGGGTAGGGGGCCGCCGGCGGAAGTCCCGCGGGCCGAGACCGAACCTTAGTCCGGCGGCCGGGGCGGCCACCGGCCGGGCTGGGGGGAGGCGAGGAG
>NZ_JBEOVM010000129.1:0-17206 GCF_040295505.1 Streptomyces sp. NPDC002790
TAGATCAAGCCCCGCCGGCGATTGAGGTGATCTTTCCAGCCCCGCCGGCGTTTGAGGCGCGGGGTCCGGGGCGGAGCCCCGGGGTTGGGACGCGGGGAGCGGGCTCGGGCCGGTCCGGGCTGCAGGCACTATGGGGGCATGACTGAGTGTGATGAGGGCATGGCCGACTGGGAGAAGCGGTTTCGGGCGGCGAGGGTTTCGTTGCCCGATTGGGCCGAGGACGCGCCGGAGCGCTCCCTGTTCGTGTCGAACGCCACGGGGACGTACGAGCTGTACGCCTGGGACCGGGCCACGGGCGTACAGCGCCGCGCGACGGACCGGGCGAACGGGACGACGGACGGGGTGCTGACCCCCGACGGCGCGTGGATCTGGTGGTTCAACGACACCGACGGGGACGAGTTCGGGACCTGGCTGCGGCAGCCCTTCGGGGGCGGCGAGGACGTCGAGGCGGTGCCCGGTCTCGCGCCGTCGTACCCCGCCGGGCTCGCCCTCGGCCGCGACGGGCACACGGCCGTGATCGGCTGCTCCACCGACGAGGACGGCACGACGATCCACGTCGTACGTCCCGGTTCCGACTCCCCCGCCGAGATCTACCGGCACCGCGAATCGGCGGGCGTCGGCGACCTGTCGTACGACGGGACGCTGATCGCGATCGAGCACACCGAGCACGGCGACGCGATGCACGGCGCCCTGCGCGTGCTCCGGCTCGACGGTTCGACGCTCGCCGAGCTCGACGACTCCAAGGGCGGCACCGAGGACCTCGGCCTCGAAGTGCTCGGCTTCGCGCCCGTGACCGGCGACACCCGGCTGCTCGTCGGGCATCAGCGGCGCGGCCGCTGGGAGCCCATGGTCTGGGACGTCGCCACGGGCAAGGAGACCGACCTGGCGCTCGACCTGCCGGGCGACGTGTCGGCGGAGTGGTACCCGGACGGCTCGGCGCTCCTCGTCGTGCACGAATTCGAGGCGCGCGGCGACCTGTGGCGCTACGAGTTCGCGACGGGTGCGCTGACGAAGGTGGACACCCCCGTCGGCTCGGTGTCCGGTGCTTCCGCGCGGCCCGATGGCAGCGTCGAGTACCTGTGGTCGTCGGCCGCCGAGCCGTCGGTCGTGCGCTCCACCACGGGTGCGGTCGTCCTCGACCCGCCCGGTATGAAGGCCCCGGCTTCGGTGCCGGTGGAGGACGTGTGGGTGGAGGGGCCGGGCGGCCGGATCCACGCCCTCGTACAGAAGCCGGCGGGTGCGAGCGGGCCGCTGCCCACCGTGTTCGAGATCCACGGCGGGCCGACCTGGCACGACTCCGACGCGTTCGCGGCGGGCCCGGCGGCCTGGGTCGACCACGGGTACGCGGTGGTCCGGGTCAACTACCGGGGCTCGACCGGATACGGGCGCGAGTGGACGGACGCGCTCAAGCACCGCGTCGGCCTGATCGAGCTGGAGGACATCGCGGCCGTGCGCGAGTGGGCCGTCTCCTCCGGGCTCGCCGACCCCGAGCGGCTCGTCCTCGCGGGCGGCTCCTGGGGCGGCTATCTGACGCTCCTCGGCGTCGGTACGCAGCCGGGTGCGTGGGCCGTGGGGCTCGCCGCGGTGCCGGTCGCCGACTACGTCACCGCGTACGAGGACGAGATGGAGGCGCTCAAGGCCCTGGACCGCACGCTGTTCGGCGGCTCCCCCGAGGAGGTGCCCGAGCGGTTCGAGGTGTCGTCCCCGCTGACGTACGTCGACGACGTGAAGGCGCCGGTCTACATCTCGGCGGGGGTCAACGACCCGCGGTGCCCGCTCCAGCAGATCGACAACTACGTGGACCGTCTCGCGGCGCGCGACGCGGTCCACGAGGTGTACCGGTACGAGGCGGGGCACGGTTCGCTCGTCGTCGAGGAGCGCATCAAGCAGGTCGCCCTCGAACTGGACTTCGCGAAGCGCCACTTGCCCAGCTGAGCTCCATCCGGCCAAATCAAGCCCCGCCGGCGATTGAGGCGCGGGGTCCGGGGCAGAGCCCCGCGACGTGGGGAAACGATGACCTCACCCTCACGGCCGGGGCCGGTAGCCGGTTCCATCAGGCGGAGCCGTACCGTGGGGGTGTGTACCGGTTCCTCCTGACCCCGCTCTGGTGGGGGATCAACATCTTCGTCCTGCTCGCGATCCCCGTGTGCATCTTCATGGGCTCGTGGCAGCTCAGTCGTTTCGAGGACCGGGTGCAGGACCACAAGGCCGCGTCCGAGCAGACGAAGGTGAACGAGACGGCGGCGCCCGAGCCGCTCGCCTCCGTGCTGCCCGTGGACCAGAAGACCTCCGGGAAGCGGACCACCGCGACCGGCCACTACGGCAGGCAACTCCTGGTGCCCCAGCGGGACCTCGGCGAGCGCAGCGGCTTCTACGTCGTGACGCTCCTCAAGGTCGAGGGTTCCGGGAAGGCGCTGCCCGTGGTGCGCGGCTGGGTGCCGGGCAAGGCGTCCCCCGCGAAGGCGCCGGCCGCGCCGAAGGGTGAGGTCACGGTCGTCGGGGCGCTCCAGGCCTCGGAGTCCGCGACCTCCAGCGGGGTGTCGGCCTCGGGTGGGCTGCCCTCCGGGCAGGTCGGTGTGATCAGCGCGGCGTCGCTGGTGAACCTGGTCCCGTACGACGTCTACGACGGGTGGGTCACGCTCGACAAGGCGGATTCCGGGATGACGGCGGTACCGGCGTCCGCGCCCGAGGGCAGTGGGCTGGACCTGAAGGCGTTCCAGAACCTGGGGTACACGGGTGAGTGGTTCGTGTTCGCCGGGTTCGTGGTGTTCATGTGGTTCCGCCTTGTGCGCCGCGAGGCGGAGGCCCTTCGGGATGCGGAACTGGGGATCGCGGAGCCGGAGCCTTCGGCGGAGACCGGAGCGACGGTGTAGCGGGACCGTCCTCCGCTCCCGAGGCTCTGCCCCGGACCCCGCTGCTCAATCGCCGCAGGGGCTTAATAGCTCAAGCCCCGCCGGTAAATCCAGCCCCGCCGGCGTTTGAGGCGCGGGGTCCGGGGCGGAGCCCCGGCATTTCGACCTAGGACGCGGGGAGCAGGCCCGTGCGGTAGAGGGTGCCTTCGCAGGCGTTCGAGATGGTTGTCGCGGCGGTCGGGGCGCCCGGTTCCGCCGTGTGGGAGACGGCCACGCTGCCTTCCTCGCCGCCGTCCGACCCCAGCTGCGTCGTCGTCTGCGTGTCCGCCCCCGTCGTGGCGTCGCCGCCGTTCGACCCGTCGCCGGTCGGCGTCGGCGAGGGCGACGGGTCGCCGCCACCGCTGCCACCGCTGTCGCCCCCCGTCGCGGAGCAGGACGCCGAGGGCACCCACGCGAACCGCACCTCGTAGGCCTTGCCCGGTTCCAGGATCACCTGGCTCGGCTCGGTCGAGGGGTCGGGCAGCCCGGAGCCGTCGCCCGAGGTGTGGTCGACGACGCTCACCTTGGCCGGGTCGGCCGCGCCCTGCGCGACCGTGACCACGGCTCCGGCGTTGTCCACCGTGCAGTTGGAGCCCGAGATGTTCGAGACGCGGAACGTGCCGTAGACCTTGCCGCCCCCGTCGGGCGCGCCGACGCTGGCCTGCGGCCTGCCCAGCGCGCTCGCCTCGCAGGCGGGCGAGGTGGCCGCCGCCGTGGACGCGGGGTCGGCCCCCGCGCCGGCGCCGCCGGTGGCCGTGCGCCCGTCGCCCTTCTTGTCCTTCTTGGCGCCCTTGTCCTTGTCCTTGGCGTGCGACGGCTTGCCCGCGTCGCCCTGGCCCGCGCCGCCGGACGCCGTGCCCGCGCCCGCCCCGTGGTGCGTGGCCTCGCTGTTGCCCGCGATGGCCGGCCGCTCGCCGGAGGGGTCGGGATTCGCCACGTGCAGCACCGCGGGCACCGCCATCGCCGCGAACACGCCCACGGCGATCGCGCCCACGGCGGCCTGCCGCTTGCGCGCACGGCGGGCGGGGACGGCCTTGTGCAGCTCGTCGAGCGCCTGCTCCGAGGGTTCGAGATCCGCGACGGCCTGTCGCATCATCCGCCGCACCGCGAGCTCGTCGTCACCGAACCCGGCGGCGTCGTCGGCGGAGTCCGAGGAGTGCCGGTCTTCCTCACTCACTTCGTCGGCCGCCCGGCCCGGGCCACCGTCGAGATGGTGGTTCATGCTGGCTCCTCCATGGCGACGCGCAGCGCCGCGATCCCGCGCGATCCGTACGCCTTGACCGAGCCGAGCGATATCCCGAGCGACTCGGCCACCTGCGCCTCCGTCATGTCCGCGAAGTATCGCAGGACGAGGACCTCGCGCTGGCGGCGCTGCAGCCCGCGCAGCGCCTTCTTCAGGGCGTCCCGCTCCAGGAGGTCGTACGCGCCCTCTTCCGCGCTCGCCATGTCCGGCATCGGCTTGGTGAGCAGCTTCAGGCCGAGGATGCGGCGGCGCAGCGTGGACCGCGAGAGGTTGACGACGGTCTGCCGCAGATACGCGAGCGTCTTCGACGGGTCACGGACCCGCCCCCGCGCCGAGTGCACGCGGATGAACGCCTCCTGCACGACGTCCTCGCAGGAGGCGGTGTCGTCGAGAAGCAGCGCCGCGAGCCCCAGCAAGGAGCGGTAATGGGCGCGATAGGTCTCGGTGAGATGGTCGACGGAGGTACCGGCCTGCGTCATCGTCTCGTCAGCACCCTGTGCCGGAACGCGCGCCGGCCGCGCAGCTGGCATGGGGGCGATCACCGGCATGCCGCCGGCTGCCCGGCCGCGCCGGGTGCCAAGGGGTGCGAGGGGCGGACGAAGGGCCGCGCCCGTCGCCCGTACCGCTGTGAAGTCCAGTACTTCTGCCACGCCTGTTGGACAAGCTTCCCCCCGTCAAGGTTGTACGCGTCAGGCGCCCCATTTGCGACGGGCCTCGTCATCCCCACCGATGACGCCGCCTCGAAAGCCGACATGCGCACCACACTCTTCCCTTATGCCCCGTATGTCCGACGCTGGTCGACGTCTCACCACGGCGACCGCAAAGACGCTCCCCGCCCTGCGCACGGTTGCAGGGCGGGGAGGAAATCCGCTTACACAAAACTCACACAGAATCTTATGAGCGGATCCACCCCTGGGAAGGGGAAGCCCGCATCGCGGGCACCGAAAGAGCCGCAGCTCACATCGCCGCGAGCTCCGCCGCCACCAACTCGGCGATCTGCGCGGTGTTCAAAGCCGCACCTTTGCGGAGATTGTCCCCGCATACGAAGAGTTCGAGCCCGGCCGGATCGTCGAGCGAACGCCGCACGCGGCCCACCCACGTCGGATCGGTGCCCACCACGTCGGCCGGCGTGGGGAATTCACCGGCGGCCGGATTGTCGAAGAGCACGACACCCGGCGCGGTCGCGATGATCTCGCGCGCCCGGTCGACGGTGACCTCGCTCTGGAAGCGGGCGTGCACGGTGAGGGAGTGCGTCGTGACGACGGGCACCTGCACACAGGTGACCGCGACCTTCAGGTTCGGCAGGCCGAGGATCTTGCGGGACTCGTCCCGCACCTTCATCTCCTCCGACGACCAGCCGTCCTCGCACAGCGTGCCCGACCAGGGCACGACGTTGAGCGCCACCGGCTCCGGGAAGGGCCCCGTCCGATCGCCCACGGCCCGCCGCAGATCCCCGGGGGTGGTCCCGAGTTCGGAGCCGGACACGAGGGAGAGCTGCGCCCGCAGCGTCTCGACCCCGGCGCGGCCCGCCCCGCTCACCGCCTGATAGCTGGACGCGACCAGTTCACTGAGCCCGAACTCGGCGTGCAGCGCCCCGATCGCCACGATCATCGACAGTGTCGTGCAGTTGGGGTTGGCGATGATGCCCCGCGGCCGCACGCGCGCGGCGTGCGGATTCACCTCGGGCACGACGAGCGGCACATCCGGGTCCATCCGGAAGGCCGGCGAATTGTCCACCACCACGACGCCCTTGGCGGCGGCGATGGGCGCCCACTGCGCGGACACCTCGACGGGTACGTCGAACATCGCGACGTCGACGCCGTCGAAGACGGACTCCGTCAGGGCGACGACCTCGACCTCCTCGCCGCGCAGGGTGAGCTTGCGCCCCGCCGAGCGCGGGGAGGCCACGAGCCGGATCTCGCCCCAGATGTCCGCGTGCTGCGACAGAATCTGCAGCAGAACGGCGCCGACGCTCCCGGTCGCTCCCACGACCGCGAGCGTCGGCCGACGCACAGGGTGGTCCCCTGAAGGAGGGGCCATCAGCGGCCGGTGCCTCCGTAGACCACGGCCTCGTCGGAGTCCGAGTCGAGACCGAAGGCGGAGTGCACGGCGCGCACGGCCTCGTTCACGTCCTCGGCACGCGTGACGACCGAGATGCGGATCTCGGAGGTCGAGATCAGCTCGATGTTCACGCCCGCGTCCGTGAGCGCCTCGAAGAAGCCGGCCGTGACGCCCGGGTTCGTCTTCATGCCGGCGCCGACGAGGGAGATCTTGGCGATCTGGTCGTCGTAGCGCAGCGAGTCGAAGCCGACGGCGGCCTTCTGCTTCTCCAGGGCGTCGATGGCCTTGCGGCCCTCGGTCTTGGGAAGCGTGAAGGAGATGTCGGTCAGACCCGTGGAGGCGGCCGACACGTTCTGCACGATCATGTCGAGGTTGATCTGGGCGTCCGCGACGGCCCGGAAGAGCTTCGCGGCCTCGCCCGGCTTGTCCGGTACTCCGACGACGGTGATCTTCGCCTCGGAGGTGTCGTGCGCGACACCGGAGATGATGGCCTGCTCCACGCCCATTTCCCCTTGCTGGTTCTTCTCGATCGGCTCGTTGCTGACCCACGTGCCCTTCAGCCCACTGAAGCTGGAGCGGACGTGGATCGGGATGTTGTACCGACGGGCGTACTCCACGCAGCGGTGGAGCAGCACCTTCGACCCGGAGCTGGCGAGCTCCAGCATGTCCTCGAAGGAGATCCAGTCGATCTTCCGCGCCTTCTTCACGACACGCGGGTCGGCGGTGAACACGCCGTCGACGTCCGTGTAGATCTCGCAGACCTCCGCGTCGAGCGCGGCTGCGAGAGCGACGGCGGTGGTGTCGGACCCACCACGACCCAGGGTCGTGATGTTCTTGCCCTCCTGGCTGACGCCCTGGAACCCCGCGACGATGGCGATGTTGCCCTCGTCGATGGAGGTCCGGATGCGCCCCGGAGTGACGTCGATGATCCGTGCTTTGTTGTGGACCGAGTCGGTGATGACACCGGCCTGACTGCCCGTGAACGACTGGGCCTCGTGGCCCAGGTTTTTGATCGCCATCGCCAGCAAGGCCATGGAGATCCGCTCTCCGGCGGTCAGCAGCATGTCGAATTCGCGCCCGGCAGGAATCGGAGATACCTGCCCGGCGAGATCGATCAACTCATCCGTCGTGTCACCCATCGCGGACACCACAACGACAACCTTGTTGCCGTTCTTCTTGGCGTCGACGATCCTCTTGGCGACCCGCTTGATGCCCTCGGCATCGGCTACGGAGGAGCCTCCGTACTTCTGCACGACAAGGCCCACGTGCGCTCCTCGCTCAGTCCGTCTGTCACCGCATGTACGTATGCGCACTGCGGTCGGCTCAGTTTAACGAGCGGCCGAAATCCGCCCCGGCCATATCACTCCGTGAGATGTCCCGCCCACGTGGTGATCACCGGGTTTCCGTTTGCCGATCTCCGGCCGCCCGGACAGTCGCATGCCCGGACCCTGCCGGGGTAACCGGGGAAGTGGGGCGGGTCACATTGTTGTGGCGGTCGGCCGGGGTTGCGGTTGCGCAGTTCCCCGCGCCCCTGTCGGGGTACTGGTCACTGCGCCGTCGCCGTCTTACTTCACAGGGCGGAGGCCCAGGGGGCCCGCGATCTCCTCTGCCATGACCTGGCCCGCCTCTTCCTCGAGGGTGCTCTCGGCGGACGCCAGGTCCTCGTCCGTGTCCAGGCCGTCCAGATCGTCGAGCGGCTGGTTCAGGC
The DNA here is from genome assembly GCF_040295505.1 of Streptomyces sp. NPDC002790. Taxonomy (NCBI): domain Bacteria; kingdom Bacillati; phylum Actinomycetota; class Actinomycetes; order Kitasatosporales; family Streptomycetaceae; genus Streptomyces; species Streptomyces sp. NPDC002790. Next base: position 7,904 of record NZ_JBEOVM010000129.1, read on the forward strand.
GGACGTGCGCGACCAGCGACTGCAGGGCGCGGAGCGTCGCGGAGGCGGTCGAGCCCCAGTTGGAGAAGTACGAGAACTGCCACCACCACAGCGCCTCGGTGATCCGGCCCGCGCGGTAGTGCGCCATGCCGTGCCGCAGATCGGAGACGACGTCCGCCAGATCGTCCGAGATCCGCGCGGCGACCGGCGCCTTGCGCGGCTCGTACGGGTCGAAGACCTCGGAGTACACGTCGACCGGTTCGAGCATCACGGCGAGCCGCTCGCGCAGGTCGTCCATGTCCGGCTCGGCGCCCAGGTCCGGCTCGTAGCGCTCGTCCGGGAGGATGTCCTCGTGCGCACCCAACCGACCGCCGGCGAGCAGCAGTTGGGAGACCTCGAGCAGCAGGAAGGGCACGGCCGAGTCCGGCTCGTCGCCCTTGGCGATCTCGGTCACGGCCACGATGAACGACTCGACCTGATCCGAGATCTGGACGGCGAAGTCGTCGGGGTCCTGGGTGGTGGAGTGCAGTGTGACCGCGTCGGGCGTCGACGGCTGCGGAGCCCTCGGCGGCTGCTCGGCCACCGAGGACTTCTGCGGCATCGGCGACTGCTCTGGCGTCTTAGACATCTAGGAGTCTTCTCCCCTCGAAGGCGCGGCCGAGGGTCACCTCGTCCGCGTACTCCAGGTCGCCCCCGACGGGGAGGCCGCTGGCCAGGCGGGTGACCTTCAGGCCCATGGGCTTGATCATGCGGGCGAGGTACGTCGCTGTGGCCTCGCCCTCGAGGTTCGGGTCGGTGGCGAGGATCAACTCGGTGACCGTGCCGTCCGCGAGGCGGGCGAGCAGCTCCCGTATCCGCAGATCGTCGGGGCCGACGCCCTCGATCGGGCTGATCGCGCCACCGAGCACGTGGTACCGCCCGCGGAACTCACGGGTGCGCTCGATCGCGACGACGTCCTTGGGCTCCTCCACGACACAGATGACGGAAGCGTCCCGCCGCGGATCGCGGCAGATGTTGCACAGCTCCTCCTGCGCGACGTTGCCACACGTCGCACAGAAGCGGACCTTCGCCTTGACCTCCATCAGGGCCTGCGCGAGGCGCCGTACGTCCGTGGGCTCCGCCTGCAGGATGTGGAAGGCGATCCGCTGCGCGCTCTTGGGACCGACGCCGGGCAGTCTGCCCAGTTCGTCGATGAGGTCCTGGACCACGCCTTCGTACACGGATTGCCTTTCCTGCTGCTTACGGTTGTCGCTTGGTACGTACGGTAGTTGGCGGCGGGGTCAGAAGGGGAGACCCGGAATGCCGCCACCGCCGCCGAGTCCCTGGGCGAGCGGGCCGAGCTTCTGCTGCTGGAGCGTCTGCGCGTTCTCGTTGGCCGCCGCGACCGCCGCGACCACCAGGTCGGCGAGGGTCTCGGTGTCCTCCGGGTCGACCGCCTTCGGGTCGATCACGAGGCCCCGCAGTTCACCGCCGCCCGTCACCGTCGCCTTGACGAGACCGCCGCCCGCCTGGCCGTCGACCTCGGTCTGCGCCAACTCTTCCTGAGCCTTCGCGAGGTCCTGCTGCATCTTCTGGGCCTGCTCGAGCAGCTGCTGCATATTGGGCTGGCCACCACCGGGGATCACGATGAGCTCCTCTTCCGGTCCGATTCTGGTCTGAACCCGAGCCTACGTGGTGAAGAGGCCCACCGCCCCGGCTACCTGGAGCCTCGTCGGGCACTCCACACCCCCATTTCCGGTCTGCACTCTTTCGAGTGAGATGGGTTGCTTTCCATACCTGATGCGGGACCACTTCCGGGCGGAGATCCGGTGAAAACTGGGGTTCGGCCACCCATTGGGCGGTAGGAAGATGCTGCACACCAGCCCCAGCCGTGACCAGATCGAGGGAGTTCCGGGTGAGTCAGCCGGAGATGCAGCCCGAAGGTGCGCCCCAGGAGGGGTCGGGCGAGGACGGCGACCGGGACAGCCGCGGCGAGCGGGTTCCCCGGCAGGGCGATCTCACCGGCCGGACGCTCCCGCTCGGCGACTGGGCGGAACCCGCTGAGCGGCTCGACGAGCTGTACCGCTGGGTCGAGCAGGGCGCCCTGCGCACGGCGGACTGGTACCTCTCGGACCGCGTGTGGAAGCGCAGGGGCGCGCGGGCGCTGCGTACGGGCACGGTGCTCGGCGCGGTCTGCGGCGGGGTGCTGCCGCTGCTCGACCTGTCGGGCGTCCTCACCGGTGCGGCGCCCTGGGGGTATCTGTCGCTGCTGCTCGCGGTGGCGTGCGTGGGGTGCGACCGGTACTTCGGTCTGACGTCCGGCTGGATACGGGATGTGGCCACGGCGCAGGCCGTGCAGCGGCGCTTGCAGGTGCTGCAGTTCGACTGGGCCTCGGAGAACGTACGAGAGGTGCTCGGGCCGACCGAGGGCACCGCCAGTGAGGCGGCCGAGCGGTGTCTCGGGGTGCTGCGGCGGTTCTCGGACGACGTGACGGAGCTGGTGCGGGCCGAGACGGCGGACTGGATGGTCGAGTTCAAGTCCGGCCCCGCGCCCTTGACCATGCAGGCGTCCGTGCCGGCCACCCGCCCCCCGGACCAGCCGACCAACCGCTTCCCGCTCCCGCCCGGCACCCGCCCCAACATGCCGCGGCAACGCCCACCGGAGCCGCGGTAGCCCATCAAGCCCCTGCGGCGATTGAGCAGCGGGGTCCGGGGCGGAGCCCCGTGGCGTGGGGGCGGTCTACCGCAACCGTTCCGGTCAGCTGAAGATGAGCATGGAGCTCTGGGCGAGGCTCCGGGTAGCCGCCTGATGCAGCCCGAGCCACACATGCCGCTCCCGCCCGAACGGCCCATCCCCCCTCGGCACCGCCGCAGCCGGCTCCTCCAACGACGTCGGCGCAACCGGCGGAGCGGGCGGCGCCGGCGGATTGGCCGCGTCGATACCGATCGCCGGAGCCACGAATTCCAGCTCCCGGAGCAACGCATGGGACGAGCCCAACGGGCCGCCCCCCGCCAGGAGTTCGTCGTTGGACAACGGCTCGGGGAAGTCCACGGGAACGTACGCGCCCGCATGGTCGTAATGCCAGACCAGATGGGAACTCTGAGCCGTCGACTCGAACATTTCCAGCAACTGCTCGTAGTCACCGCCCAGTTCGTCGACCGGCGTCACGGCGAGGCCACAGATCTGCAGGAGGTACGCCCGGCGCAGGAAGTGCAGCGCGTCGTAGTCGAAGCCCGCGATCGGGGCCACGTCCCCGGACAGGCCCGGCATGTACGCGTGGACCGGCACCGGTGGCAGTCCCGCCTCGTTCAACGCCTTGTCGTAGAGCGCGAGTTCGTCGGCGAACGGATTGTCGGGGCTGTGGCACAGCACGTCGACCAGGGGGACGAGCCACAGGTCACAGGCCAAGGGGGCTCCTCAGTGCTCCGGAGTGTTCCGGCGCGGTGGACGGTATCGGCGTCGTAGCCAGGGTAGTGCGATGCGGGGCCGGGTTGACCTGTCTTGCGCCTACCCGTTGTCCCCGCTCTACCCGCTTACTTGCCTGTCAGAGCCTCGATCAAGGAGAGCGAGTCGTCGTTGTACGAGGCGATGAGCGCGTGCGCGGCGGCGGGGTCGCGGTTCACGAGCGCGTCGACCAGGTCGCAGTGGCCCGCCCACAGCCGACCCCTGAGATCGCCCGCGGTGCGCAGGTGCGGGACCGCGCACATCCAGGACTGGACGCGCAGACGGTGGAAGAAGTCGGAGAGATACGCGTTGCCGAAGAGGGCGGAGAGTTCGCGCCAGAAGCGCAGGTCGTAGCCGATGAGGACGTTGAGGTCGCCGGCTCCCGCCGCGCGGGCCGCCTCCTCGCCGCGGCGGCGGACCCCGGCGAGGTCGGCGGCGGTCTGCTGGGCGCGGGACGGGTCCTCGGCGAGGCCGCGGAAGATTCCGTCCGCGACGAGGCTGCGGGCCTCGATCATCGCCCGGTAGTCCGCGAACGAGTACTCGTGGACGCGGAAGCCGCGGTGCTGCGCGGAGTCCAGGAGGCCCTGGGCGCTCAGGTCGACGAGGGCCTCGCGGACGGGGGTGGCCGACACCCCGTACCCCTCGGCGATCTCCTTGACGGTGAATTCCTGGCCGGGACTGAGGCGTCCCGCCAGGATCTCGTCGCGCAGCGCGTCCGCGATCTGCTGGCGCAGGGTGGAACGGGTGACGGCGGGGCCGTCAGATACGGGCACGGATCGGGTCCCCCGGTTCGGCTGGCGTGGTGGTCGCACGGTCTGGTGTGGCTGGCCAGGTTACGCCTGCGGGGTCTTGGGCGGGGGTGGGGTTGCGGCGCGTGGTGCGGGGTGGGCGTTTGCCGGGGGCGGGCTTTTGCCGGGGTGGACGCCCGCGGAGATGGGCACGCGGCACCGGGGCCCGAGCCATCGCCAGGGTGGACGCCCGCGGAGACGGGCACGCGGCACCGGGGTTCCAGGGCTTGGTCGAGGCCGACGCCTGCCGTAATGAGCGCCCGGCGCCTGCCCTCCTCCGGCTTCGCCGGCCCCGCTCACCTCCCACCCACCCGCCCCCTCCGGGGGCTCCAACCCCGGGCGGGGCGGGGCCTGTTGCGCGGCACCGCGAGGTCCGGGCCGCACCGGAGTCGGCGCCCGTCGTGACGGATGCGCGGCACCGTGCGCCGCCTTGCCCACCCTGCCGCCCAAGGCGGCAGATTGCCCAAGGCGGGGCGGGGCACCCCGTGAGGCCGACGCCCCCGGAGGAGGCGGGCGGGTGGGAGATGGGCGGGGCGCCCGAGGCGTCACCTGCGGTGAAGCGGGCAAAATCAAGCCCCTGCGGCGATTGAGCAGCGGGGTCCGGGGCGGAGCCCCGAGGCGTGGGGGCGGTCTACCGCAACGGGTAGGAGGCGGAGGCGGTGACCGAGATGGGACGGCGCCCCACCCGGGGCCACAGCCCCCGGAGGGGGCGGGTGGGTGGGAGATGGGCGGGCACCGGGCCAAGCCCCGGGAGGCCCGGTCACACCCCGACACCGGTCACGCCCGGCTCCCGGCCCCCGCCCCGCCCCGCGCCACGGAACCCCGACCCCCGGTCACACCCCGCCCCGGCCCCCGTGTCACCCCACGTGCTCGTCCGCCACCGCCAGCGCAGCGTCCAGCGCGGAGAGGCCCTCCTTGACCTCGGACTCCGTGATGTTGAGGGCCGGGACCACGTGGGTGCGGTTCATGTTGATGAAGGGCCACAGGCCGTTCGCCTTGGCGGCGGCGCCGAACGCGGCCATCGGGGCGTTCGCCTCACCCGCCGCGTTGTACGGCACGAGCGGCTCCCGCGTGGCCCGGTCACGGACCAGCTCGAGCGCCCAGAACATACCGACGCCGCGCACCTCGCCCACCGACGGGTGCCGCTCGGCCAGCTCCCGCAGGGCCGGCTCGACGACCTCGGAGCCCAGCCTCGCCGCGTGCTCGACGATGCCCTCCTCCTCCATCACGTTGATGGTGGCGACAGCCGCCGCGCAGGCCAGCGGGTGGCCCGAGTACGTCAGGCCCCCCGGGTACGGCCGCTTCGCGAACGTCTCGGCGATCGCGCCCGAGATCGCCACGCCGCCCAGCGGGACGTAACCCGAGTTCACGCCCTTCGCGAAGGTCAGCAGGTCCGGCGTCACGTCGTAGAGGTCCGCGGCGAACCACTTGCCCGTACGGCCGAAGCCGGCCATGACCTCGTCCAGGATGAAGACGATGCCGTAGCGGTCGCAGAGTTCGCGGACGCCCGCGAGGTAGCCCTTGGGCGGGAGCATGATGCCCGCCGTGCCCGGCACCGTCTCCAGGATGATCGCCGCGATCGTCTGCGGGCCCTCGAACTGGATCGTGGATTCCAGGTGCTCCAGGGCGCGGGCGCACTCCTGCTCCTCCGTCTCCGCGTAGAAGCGGGAGCGGTACAGGAAGGGGGCCCAGAAGCGGACCACACCGGCGGTGCCGGTGTCGCTGGCCCAACGGCGCGGGTCACCCGTCGCGTTGATGGCCTGCTGGGTGCCGCCGTGGTACGAGCGGTACGCGGAGAGCACCTTCGGGCGGCCCGTGTGCAGGCGGGCCATCCGCAGGGCGTGCTCGACGGCGTCGGCACCCGCGTTGGTGAAGAAGATCTTGTCGAGGTCGCCGGGAGTGCGCTCGGCGATGAGGCGTGCGGCCTCGGAGCGCGACTCGATGGCGAAGGCCGGGGCGAAGGTCGTCATCTTCCCCGCCTGCTCCTGGATCGCCGCGACGACCTTCGGGTGCTGGTACCCGATGTTCGTGTAGACGAGACCGGAGGTGAAGTCGAGGTAGCGGTTTCCTTCGTAGTCCCAGAAGTAGGAGCCTTCGGCGCCGGCGACGGCCAGCGGGTCGATCAGCTCCTGTGCCGACCAGGAGTGGAAGACGTGCTTGCGGTCCGCGGCCTTCACGGCGGCGCCGACCTGGGGATTCGGCTGAGGGGTCATGGGGCCGAGGGTAAATGGGCGATGCACCGGCACACCATCGGCGTCCTGTCTGTGGGACGCCGCCGAACCCGACAACCTGTCGCCCCGCGCCGCCCTGTCCCCTCCGGGCCCCCTCCTGAGCTGCATTTAGCGTGGCGTTAGGAAACCGTCGGGCAGGCTGGTCGGCATGAGAAAGCCGAGCACGCACCGCTGGCGCAACGTTGCCGTGACCGCGGCCTGGGTCGCCGTGGGAACGGCCGCCGGCGCCCTCGGCGCCTGGCAGCTGGCGGGCAGCGACGCGAACGCCGGGACCGGCACGCACGGCCACCCGCTCGACGACGCGGCGGTGCACCGCGCCCTGGCCTCGGCGCAGGCCTCGACACCCCGCGCCGACGCCTCGTCCGCCACCCCGTCCCCCGCCGACCAGCGCCGCACGCTCCGCTTCACGGGCGGCTCCGCGACGGTCGAGTGCGGGGCCGACGGCAGCGTCTACCTGGTGTCGTGGAGCCCGTCGGACGGCTACGAGATCGATGACGACGTCGTACGCGGTCCCGGGCGCGTGGCCCGGATCGAGGCGGAGCCCAACGACGACGATGACGGCCCCGACCGGCACTACGAGATCCGGTGCGCGGCGGGCTCCGGCACTCCTCGGGCCGTGCTGGTCCCCGACGATGACGATGACGACGACTGACAGTTGCAGCGCCTCGTCGTTGCGCTCCCGGGGCTCCGCCCCGGACCCCACCGGCTCTCGTCCAACGGCGGGCTTGATTAGGTGATCAAATGCCACATCTCCTCGTCGTCGAAGATGACCCCGCCCTGCGGAACGCCCTGGTCCGCGCCCTGCGCGACCGGGGTCACGCCGTCGCCACCGCGGCCACCGGCATGGCCGGCCTCGACGCCGCTGTCACCGACCGGCCCGATCTTGTCGTGCTCGACCTGGGCCTGCCCGACGTCGACGGCGCCCGAATACTGCGGATGCTGCGCGCGGTGAGCGACGTACCGGTGATCGTGGCGACGGCCCGCGACGAGGAGGGCGAGATGGTCGCCGTGCTCGGGGACGGGGCCGACGACTACATCGTGAAGCCGTTCGGCGCGGCCCAGTTGGACGCCCGGATCAAGGCGGTGCTGCGCCGCCTCGGGCTGCCCGGCGACGTCGACGAGCCGCTCACCGTCGGCGGGCTCGTGATCACGCCCGCGTCCCGCGAGGTCACGCTCGACGGGCGGCCGCTCGACCTGACACCCCGCGAGTTCGACCTGCTCGCCCATCTCGCCCAGCGGCCCGGCCAGGTCGTCTCGCGCCGCGAGCTGCTCGCCGAGGTGTGGCAGCAGCCACTGGGCGGCGCCGACAAGACGGTGGACGTCCATCTGTCGTGGCTGAGGAGGAAGTTGGGCGAGTCCGCGCAGGCTCCGCGCTACTTGCACACCGTACGTACCGTGGGCGTGAAGCTGATGGCTCCCGACGACGGGGCGGTCTCGTAGTGCGCCGCACGCTGCTGCTGCTCACCGCGGCCACCACCGCGCTCGTCCTGGCGGCGCTGCTCGTCCCGCTGACCCTGCTCACCCGCAGCCACGCCGCGGACCGGACGACCGCGGAGGCGACGGCCCGCGCCCAGTGGGTGGCCGCCGCGATGGGCCCCTCGCTGCACAGCCCGGACGAGCGGGCGGGCGCGGAGCAGGCCGTGGAGAGCGTCAACTCCCCCTCCCAGCCCGACACTTCCCTCGTCTTCGCCGACGGCCACGTCATCGGCGCCCCGACCGCCGTCACCGACGCCGTACGCCTCGCGCGGGCGGGGCGCGCCTTCACGTACGAGCCGCCGAGCGGGGGCCGCCAGGTCCTGGTGCCGGTGCAGGGCGCGGAGGGCGGCACGGCCGTCGTCCAGGTGAGCCTGACCAGCCGGCAGTTGTACGACGGGGTGCTCTCGTCGTGGCTGACGCTGGCCGGCATCGGGCTCGGCCTCGTGCTCATCGGGCTGCTGCTCGCGGACCGGCTCGGGGCGCGGCTCGTCGGGGCGACGCGGGCGCTGGCCGGGACCGCGGACCGGCTCTCGGGTGGCGACCTGACCGCCCGCGCCGAACCCCAGGGTCCGCCGGAACTGCGCTCCGTGGCCGGCGAGTTGAACCATCTCGCCGCCCGCATCGACGAGCTGCTCACCGCCGAACGGGAGAACGCGGCCGACCTCGCGCACCGGCTGCGCACCCCCGTCGCGGCGCTCCGCCTGGACGCGGAGGGGCTGCGGGACGCGGAGGAGGCCGAGCGGATCGCGGCGGGGGTCGCGGCGCTCGAACTGGGTGTGGACGACGTCATCCGCAAGGCCCGCAAGCCGCTCCGCGAAACGGGGGCGGGTGCGGATCTCGCGGCGATTGCCCGGGACCGGGCGGCGTTCTGGGAGCCGCTCGCCACGGATCAGGGGCGGGACCTGGAGGTGTCGGTGCCCGAGGTCGCGGTGGCGGTGCCCGTGCCGGAGGACGAGTTGGTCGCGGCGCTCGACGCGTTGATCGGGAACGTGTTGGACCACACGCCGCAGGGCATCTCCTTCCGGATCTCCGTCCGGGTGGACGGCGCCGGCACGGAGCTGGTGGTCGCGGACGCGGGCCCCGGCCTTTCCCCGGAGTCCGAAACCCGCGGCTCCAGCGGAGGCGGCTCCACGGGCCTCGGCCTCTCCATCGTCCGCCGCACAGCCGAGGAGACCGGCGGAACGGTTTCCTTTACATCCGGCGGGCCGGGGGCGGTGGTCACGCTCCGGTGGGGCCAATCAAGCCCCCTTTCAAGCCCCGCAGGGGATTGATCTTTCAAGCCCCCCCCGGCGATTGAGGCGCGGGGTCCGGGGCAGAGATGACGCAGCTGGCCGACGAGGTCCTGCCGTACATCGACACGTACGCCACCGACGTCGAGGCCGCCGAGCGCAGCGAGGTCGACCCG